>DATING010001444.1:0-8205 GCA_035474555.1 Longimicrobium sp.
CGCCGCTGGCGTCCAGCACGGCGTTGGGATCGGCCATCACCTCGTTGATGACGATCTGCGACGCGTAGGCCGAGACGGCCAGCTGCGGCTCCGGGCCGATGGGCGCCGTGGGGATCTGCGCCAGGTCGGAGCAGGCGGAAAGCAGCACGAGCCCGCCGATCGCGGGGATGGCGTGGGAGCGGAGGGACAGCATGGGTACTCCGGGTACTTGGGAGCGATACCGATGGTGAACCCATTAAGTATGTCTTAAAATATGTATGTGCGGCAGCCGTCTCTCCGTGCAAGTTCAACAAATCCAAAGTCTTGGATGATGAACATCCGTATCCGCAGCCGCTTTTTCCGCTTTTCCGGATTCCTCGGAGCGTCGGCTTTTACGGCCAGCCTCACGCAGAGACGCAGAGACGCAGAGACGCGGAGAACAGGATGAGAACGGCAAAAGCGGATCGCTAGAATGATCGTGCACGGGAGTTCTACTGCTGCCGCACACAGGGAAGGACCTGTTCCCCGTGGCCTCTTTCCCCCTGTGTGAGGCCTTCTTAGAAATCATGAATGCACAATCAAACAAAGAATCGGGTATGATACCAAAGCTGAGAGTCCCTTGTGCACACAGGAACCGCATCTCACGCAGAGCCGCGGAGGAAAAAAGAGAGACGCAGAGGCGAATCCGTTCTCTGCGGCTCTCTGTTCTCCTCCGCGGCTCTGCGTGAAAGACGATGGTCGAGTGCACACGGAACCGTGGGAAACGGTATCATACCGGATCGCTAGATTGATTGTGCACGGGAGTTCTACTGCTGCCGCACAGGGAAGGACCTGTTCCCCGTGGCCTCTTTCCCCCTGTGTGAGGCCGCTGTTTTCCGGCATACCTCCGCGACCTTCGCGTTTCCGCGCGAGACCAGGGTTTTCTCAGCCCGCGGCGAGCTCCTCCAGCGCGGCCCAGCGGGCATAGAGCGCGTCGACGGCATCGCTGGCCTCGCGAAAGGCAGCCGTGATGCGCGCCACCTCGTCCGCGGGCTGCGCGTACAGCGCGGGGTCCGCCAGGCGCGCCTCCAGCGCCTCCTTGCGCGCCTCCGCCTCCAGGATGGCGCCCTCCATCCCCTCCAGCTCCTTCTGCTCCTTCCAGTTCAGCTTGCGCCCGCCGTCCTTCTTCACGGCCGGCGCGGCGGCGGCCTTCGCGGCCTTGGCCTGGGACGCGGCCGCGGCGGCTTCGGCCTCCTTTTGCTCCTTGAGGCGGCGGTACAGGTCGTAGTTGCCCGCGTGGCGGTGCAGCACGCCGTTCCCCTCGAAGACGATGAGCCCCGTCGCCACCTTGTCCAGGAAGAAGCGGTCGTGCGTCACCATGAGCACGCACCCCGCCCAGTCCGCCAGCACCGACTCCAGCACCTGCAGCGTCACCAGGTCCAGGTCGTTGGTGGGCTCGTCCAGGATGAGCAGGTTGGCGTCCTGCAGGAACAGCCGCGCCAGCAGCAGCCGGTTGCGCTCGCCGCCGCTCAGCGAGCGCACCACCTGGCGCTGCTTGTCTGGCGGAAAGAGAAAGGTCTCCAGGTAGCTGCGCAGGTGCGTGCGCTGCCCGCCCACCATCACCCAGTCGCTGTCTGCCGCCGCCTCGAAGATGGAGTGGTCGGGGTTCAGGTGCTCGCGGTTCTGGTCGAAGTAGGCGACGCGCGTGTTCTTGCCGACGACGACCTCGCCCGTATCCGCCGTCTCCTCGCCCAGGATCACCCGCAGCAGCGTGGTCTTGCCCGCGCCGTTGGGGCCGATGATGCCCACCCGCTCGCCCGCCTGCAGGATGGCGCTGAAGTCCCGGATGAGCGTGCGGTCGCCGTACGACTTGGTGACGTGGTGCAGGTCGATGACGGTGCGCCCCAGCCGCGGCGCCTCGTTCAGCGTGATCTCCACCGTGTCGCGGTTGGGGAGGCGCTTGGCCTGCTGCTCCTGCTCCAGTCCGCCCAGCCGCCCGATGCGCGCCTTTTGCTTGCCCGTGCGGGCGGAGGGCGAGCGGCGCACCCACGCCAGCTCCTGCGCGATGAGCTTCTTGCGCTTTTCCTCCTCCACCGACGCGCGCTCCACCCGCTCGGCCTTGGCCTCCAGGTACTCCGTGTAGCCGCCCGCGTACGCCGTGAGCTCGCCCGTGGACACCTCCAGCATGCGGGTGACCACGCGGTCCAGGAAGTAGCGGTCGTGGGTGATGAGCATCACCGCGCCGGGGTACGACTGCAGGTGCTCCTCCAGCCAGGCGACGGTGTCGGCGTCCAGGTGGTTGGTGGGCTCGTCCAGCAGCAGCAGCTCGGGTTGCTGCAGGAGCACGCGGGCCAGGGCCACGCGCTTGCGCTCGCCGCCGGACAGGCCTTCCACCGGCCGGTCCCAGCGCTCCACGCCCAGGCGCGTGAGGATGGCCTCCAGCCGGTGCTCGTAGTCCCACCCGCCCAGCGCGTCGATGCGGGCCGCCGCGCGCTCCTGGCGGGCCAGCAGGCGGTCCGTGTCGCCGTCGCCGGCGGCCAGCCGCTCCGCCACGTCGTGGTACTCGCCGATGGCCTCCAGCAGCTCCAGCTCGCCGCCGGCCGCCGCGCGCAGGATGGTGGCGCCGGGCTCGAACTCCGGCTCCTGCGCCAGGTAGCCCACGCGGATGCCGCGCTGGAAGGCCAGCGTGCCGCCTTCGTATCCCTCGATCCCCCCCACGATGCGGAACAGGGTGGACTTGCCGGAGCCGTTGACGCCGATGAAGCCCGTCTTTTCCCCCTCGTCCACGGCGAACGACACCCCGTCGAACACCGTGCGGGTTCCGTAGCTCTTCTTGAGGTCCTGCACGTTGAGGACGTTCATCAACCCGATCTGTCTGCCGTAGCTGGATTTGCGAGCGGCCAAGGATAACCGGCGCCGGGGCGGCCCGGCAACCCGCTGCGCCGCGGCCGGAACCTCCGGAGGGTGCCGCGGGTTCATGGGCCGTCGGCGTTGACGGCACGCGATCCACCCTGCGCGAAAGGTGCGGATGAAACGAATCTGGTCGGCGGTACTGCTTTCCCTGGCCCTGGCCGCCTGCGAAAGCCCTACGAGCTGGGGCAGGGACCTGGTGATCGAGAGCGAGCTCACGCAGGCGACGGCGGACAGCGCCACGGTGCAGGGCGCGGCGGGCGGCATGGTGGTGCAGGGCGTGTACCTGGCGCCGGGCACGGGCTACACCCTGCGCGCCTGGTACGACTTCGTGGGCCCGGAGGTGACGGTGTACGTGGAAGCGCGGGAGCCCGCGGAGGGCGGCACGCGCCCGGCGCTCACGGGCACCGGCTACCGCATCAGCATCCCGTTCCCGCCCGGCACCTACGCCGTCCGCGTGGTGCACCGGGACGACGCCGCCTCCGCTCCCCGCGAGGTGGCGACTGCATCGATCACCATCGGCTTCAACTGACCTCGATCACGGACGAGACCTGCTGAGGTACAGGGGCAGCGAAGAAAAAGACCTGAACGCAGAGTTCGCAGAGTTGAAAAGAGAGTTCGCAGAGGAAGATCCATCCGGTCTCTGCGGACTCCTTCTGTTTTCCGCGAACCCTGCGTTGAAATTTTCATGGCCAGGATGCACACGGAGCCTGGCAAACGAGACCCGAATCGGCATGATCCGCCGCGAGGCACGCCACTTCGCCCGGAAGGCGTGCCGGCTATTCCCTATTCCCTATTACCTATTCCCTGTAGTCCTGCCACCCGCCTGCTACGCGGAACCATCCCGCTCCAGCAGCGTACCCGAAGCCAGCACGGCACGGGGGATGCGCAGGGATGCATCCTCCCATCCGCCTGGAAACATTTGCAGTCCTGTGGTACCCGATGCTGACGTGGATCGCGTTCTTCTTCGTGGCCTTTTTCGCCAAGCTGGGGCTGGCGATGGCCATGTGCTACCTGATCTTTCCCAGCGAGCGCACCTGCGACGAGTGCAACGCCGAGACCCTGCCCGTGCGCATGGGCCCCGGCGGGCGGCTGCTCGCGCGCGTGATGAGAGGCCGCCTGCAGAAGCGCTGGTGCCCGCGCTGCGGCTGGCAAGGGATCACCCGCACCGGGGCCATGGACGCGCACGCGCCCTTTCCCGACACGGAGCCCGCCGCGCGCTGAACGGCGCCGCCGCCCTGGGGTGACGAGGACGCCGCCCGCGGAATCCGCGGGCGGCGTCTTTGCTGCGCGTCGCGGCGCAGGGCCGCGTGCGCTACGGATTCGCCTTTTCGGGCGTGACGGTGCCCGTCAGCAGGCGCCCCACGCGTCCCGTGTGGAAGGAGTAGCGGCTCACGCGCGGAACCCAGCGGCCCAGGCGGCCCAAGTCGTCGGGGAGGTGATACACCTCCTTCTCCCCCACCATCCACTGCCGCACCCGCGCCCAGTCGGGCTCGTGCCGGGTTTCCGGATCGTTGTCCAGCCGCTCCAGCAGGGTCTGGAGGGTGGGGATGGGGGCATCGCGCTGGTTGCTGATCACGTCCCGCTGCGTGAGCCGCATCTCCTCCGGCACCCGGAAGAACAGAGGCGCCGACAGCTCGCGGATGGCACGGAAGATGGCGGGCGCGGCGGCCGGGGCCCCCGTATCCACCGCCAGCAGAAAGAGCACGGCCTGGTAGTCGGGGAGCGCGCTGGCGTTCAGGAATGCCGGCCGCGCCATCCACCCCTGCATCTCGTAGGGCGTAAGGCTGGCCTTGATGAGCCGGTACACGTTCACGAACCGCTTGAGCGCGCGGGGCGAGCGGCCCAGCAGCGGCGCCAGATCCTCGATGGCGGTGATCTCTTCGGGATGGATGAGCAGGGCCTCGGGCGACAGCTCCTCCGCCTCATCCCCGGCCGCGGCCTCCGCCTCGTCCGTCACCCCGTCCCGCGCCGCGATTCCGGCATCGTCCGTGATCGCGGGTGTGGCTGCCACGGGCGGGGAGGCGCTCCCTTCTGCCAGCGAGCCGGCGGCGTCCGCGGCCGGTACATCCGCCGGCGTGCCGGAGGGAGGCTGCGGGGATGCCGATACGGCGGGGGAGAGAGGCTGCGCCGCCGGACTGGCGCCGGTCGTGCTGGTGGCCGGGGCCGGGTCTGGCGGCGGCGTGGCGAGGTCCACGTCCGTCGCCGGTGGCTGATTCCCGGCGGCCGTCTCGGATGCCTGCGTCCCCGGGGTGCCGGGGGCGAGCAGGCCGCGTACCATGTCCTTGCAGGCGCGGTCCGTCATGGTGCGCAGCCAGAAGGGCACCTGGAAGATCTTCTCCAGGTAGTCGTGCGCCGTCGCCGCGCCAAAGAGGGTGGGGAAGTCGTTCTCCACCCGGCCGTGCTCCCGGCCGCCTTCGCCGGCGCGCAGCAGCTCGCGGTAGCGCGTCTCCACCGAGCGCACCACCCAGCGCGCATCCACGCCCACCACCACCACGAACAGCGGAAACGCCAGCAGCAGGTGCACGGCCTGCAGCACCTCCACCACCTTGGCCGGCGGGCAGCGGTCCAGGTCGTCGATGTACAGCACGATGCGGTTTACGCGCGCCCCGCGGTCCCCCGACTCCTCCTCCAGCGTCTCGAACTTCTTCAAGCCGCGCCGGGAGACGTCCTCGCCCGGGAGCGGGTGGACGAGGCGCCAGTTCTCCTCCTCGATCAGCTCGGAAAGGCGCTCGAAGTCTTCCCGTACCCGGGCGATGGTGCCCAGCTGTTTGCGGTACTCGCCGCTGTCGCAGCGCTCGGTGACGAAGCGGGTGAGCTCCTCCGCCAGCGAGGCGCTCCGCAGGCGCGCTTCGGCCTGGGCGACGGCGGTGCGGGCCTCCTCCACCAGCAGCCGCGCGGCCTGCGCCTCGGCTTGGCGCTGGTCATGGCGTGTTTCGGCCCCGCGCAGGTGGTCGTACTCCTCCACCAAGCAGGCATTGAGCCGCTGCTCCGCCTCTTCCACCGCCGTCCGCCACGTGCGGATCAGGGGGAGCTGTCTGCGGATCCACGCCGTGGCCGCGCCAATCACGCCCGCGGCTCCCGTTGCCCACCCCGCGATCCGCGCCATGTTCTCCGATCCCATCCAGTCCAGCACGAGGGCGAGGAGAAGTGCCACGGCGGCGGCTCCGAGCACGCCCACCAGGAGCTGCACCGCGCGGTAGCCCCGTTCGGACGGGGTCCCGTGGCGCAACGGGGAGAGGACTCTGCCGAGCCCCGAGAGCTCGCGGCGGGCGCTGCTCAGCTCCTGCACCAGCTCGGCCGCCGATCCCTGCACCTGGACAAAGTTCAGCGCCTGGAGCGGCCCGGCGACCGCCTTGCGGACGGCGGCCCCGTCCACGGCCGCGAGCAGGCTGCGGCCGGAGGGCGTGGTGACCTGGGCGGAAAGCTCGGCGAACCTGCGCTGCGCATCCCTGAGCTCCTGCTCGGCGGAGGCGACTTCCTGCTCCGCCGCCTGCTTGTCGTGCTCCGCCTGCTGCGCGCGCGACGCTTCGTGGTCGCGCTGCACCTCCAGGCGCTCGCGGAACGACCAGCTCACGCTGCGGCGTTCCGCGTCGTGCAGCGCCTCGAAGATCCGGTTCGCCAGGCTGGCCCACAGGTTCTCCTCCACGTAGTGCCAAGCGTTGAACTCGATCTGGATGATGCGCTTCCAGTACGGCAGGTCGCGCTGCATCCGGTCCGCGCCCTGCATGGCCCCCGTCAGCCGCCGCACCTCCTTTTGCAGCATGCGCATGAAGAACGTCTTTCCCGACCCCCATTCGCCGAACAGGCCGATGGAGAGCGGCGGGATGACCGTGCGCGCCGCGACCAGCTTGGCGAACGCCTCCACGTCTCCCCGAACGCCCAGGAAGTCTTCGCTGCCGCGGCCGTCGTCCGCGTTGAACCCGGACAGGCGCTCCTCGCGCGGGGCGGCCCCGAGCAGGATCTCGCCCCAGGCCGCGTCGTCGTCGCCGTAGCCGCGCACGAAGTCGTGCAGGTCGCGCAGCATCGCGGCCGGATCCAGCCCGGCGCGACGGAGCTGCTTGATGGCACCGGCTTGCGGGCGCGTGTCGGACAGCAGCGCGACGAGCAGGTGGCGGGCGCGGATCTGGTCGTTCCCGGTGATGTTGGTGCGGCGGGCCAGGTCGCGGGCGCGGCCGAGCGCGAGCTGCAGCCCCGGCCGCAGGCGCCCCGGCCGCCCCCCGGGGCGGAACTCGAACGGGATGCGCTTGGCCTCGAAGTACCCGCGCCGCACCCCGTCGTACGCGTTGCCCATCTGCGTGCGCAGCCAGTCGGCGGCCCAGAGCGGGGCGGGCGTGACCGATCCCAGCTCGGCAAAGGCCAGCAGGACGAGCGAGGTGGAAAGCTCCGCCGGCGGCGACGCGGCCGCCGCGTATTCCGCCGCGCGCCGGATCACCGCGACGACCGACCCGAACGCGCGGTACTGCACCAGCAGCTGCTCCAGCGACCCGGAGGCGTCCGGTCCGGTCTCCGCAGCCACCGGGCGTGCTGACGGGGCCGTCGCCCCGGCCCAGCGTTCCGCCTGAAATGCGTCGACTTTCCCGCCGATTTGCTCCGTGATCTGCTCCAGCAGCGAGTCGGGATGTTCCGTATTCAGCACCGCGGTGCTCTCGGAGGGCATGACGTCCACCGCCCACAGCCACCACCGGTCCCTGAGCAGCGTGGGCTGCAGGTGGATTCCATAGATGGGCACGAGGGGTCGACCGTCCTTGATGAACGCGGCGATGTCCCGACCCTGTGTCTCCATGTAGCCTGGGGTCAGCAGGACCACCACGCCGGCGTACCCACGCGTA
The DNA here is from genome assembly GCA_035474555.1 of Longimicrobium sp. Lineage (GTDB taxonomy): Bacteria > Gemmatimonadota > Gemmatimonadetes > Longimicrobiales > Longimicrobiaceae > Longimicrobium. The sequence goes on from DATING010001444.1 coordinate 7,701, forward strand.
CGCCACGCCTCGCGCTCGTTCTCCGAGTCCCCATAGGTGCCCACGGGCGCGCTGTCCACCTGGGAGCCGGGACGCAGGAGCAGGGAGGTGATCTTCTCGACCCACTCGCCCGCGTCGCTGGCGTAGGAGACGAAGAGGTTTGCGGGGGGCGGCACGACCTCCATTCCTCCCACATCGACCTGTTGGGACTGGCTGGTTGGCTGCATGAAGTCCTGCGGGACGTGCGGGGAAACGGGGCGGGAAAACACCGGCAGCAAATAGGCGTGATCCGGACGCCAACGCAAGACATTCGTTCAACGGCGAGGGGCGGCGGACCCCGATCGGTCCGCCGCCCCCTCGCAGTGCATCCGCCGATCCGCCCGGATCCAGGATTCCGCGAATCGGGCGAATCCATCGGCCGATCCTCGCGCCGGGCGAATGAATTCGCTGCAACGACTACACGAAGTCCGCCTGCGCGGACTGTCCGTCAGGGGCGGGTGCCACGCCGGTTCGGACTCCGCGGGGA
>DATING010001445.1:0-2939 GCA_035474555.1 Longimicrobium sp.
GGAGGCCTGCGCGCCGCACTCGTTGATGTGCCCCGCCACCACGCCCGCGGCAATGCGGTCGTAGTCCTCCAGGTCCCAGCCGAACTCGTGGATCATGGGCCCGTACGTGAGCGCCGTGTCCGTGGAGCGGCCCGTGATGACCACGTGCGCATCCTGCCGCAGCGCCTCCACGATCGGCCGCGCGCCGATGTACGCGTTGGCGCTCTGCACCCGGTCCAGCACCGTGGACAGGGGCTCGCCCGTCTCCATGTTCTTCAGCTCCACCCCGCGCGCCAGCAGGTCCGGCAGGCGCTCCAGGATGTCGTCGCCCGTGATCATGCCGATGCGCGCGCGGCCGGCCAGCCCCGCCCGGCGCGCCTCTTCCACCACGGCGTCGCGGCAGCCGCCGGGGTTCACGCCCCCCGCGTTGGCCACCACGCGGATTCCGCGCTCCACCACCGCCGGCAGGATCTCGCCGATCAGCGGCACGAAGTCGCGCGCGTACCCCGCGGAGGGGTTGCGGCTGCGCTGCTTCTGCATGATCGACATGGTGACCTCGGCCAGGTAGTCGAGCATCAGGTAGTCGATGGGGCCGCCCTCCACCTGCTGCTTGGGCGCGTCCAGCTGGTCACCCCAGAAGCCCTGGCCACTGGCGATGCGGATGGTCTGTTTCATCAGCAGGTCGAGAGATTTCGGTCAATGCGGCGCGCGGGATTCCCCGCGGTGCCGGTCAGGTTCCGGTCCAAAAACAATCCGGAGGCCGCGCGAGCAGCCTCCGGAGAGTCATATATCACCCGCCCCGCCACGGCGGCAACCCGGGCGGGCCGTGCGATTGGGGCACACCAGGTGTTTTCACCAGTAAATGGCCGATCAAACTCCGTTCGCACCGCCACGCGGTTCAGCGTCAGTGCACGAACTTCATCTCCTCGGGAACATCCCGCGCGGGCCCGATCAAGCCATCAACGGGGATGACGATCCCGCCCAGCAGGTGGGTTTCGAAGGATTCACCGTGGCCGTAGGTGCGGACGTCCGTGTACTCCGCTCCGACCGGTGCCCGATAGACCGTGACCACGTCCTCGGCTCCGTCCGCGTGCCAGAACTCCGGAACACCGAACCGGGCGAACTGGCGCCGCCTCGCCTCGCTGTCCACGATCAGGGGCGCCGCGGAAACGTCCATGATCGCGAACACGTCGCCTGCTCGCGGCCACGCATCCCTGTAGAAATCGTCCTGCCACCGCAGCATGCAAAAATCCGGACAGGCCAGGTTGGAATCGTCGAAAACGATGGAATGTCCGACCGCGCTGAAGAGGATGGACTTGCCGATCACGGTGCGAAGGTACTCGTGGCTCCGGCAGCGGATGCTCGCCTGGATCGCCGTGGCTCTCGGCAGGGTTACGATGTATCCATCGACGAGTTCCGCATGCTCGTCCCAGGTGAGGATGCCCGCCTTTGCCATCAGCTCGTAGTCCCGGAGAGACCAGTGCCGCGCAAACCCGCTGGTGTTGTAGACGATGCCGTCCATCAACTCGTAGGCGCGCAGGGCAATGAGCCCGATTTCCATCAGGCGGTCGAACTCATCGATGTTACACCGGCGAATGTGCTGCGGGAATGTCTCCAGTTCCGCTTCCACGATCTGCTCCTCCGGCGGGTGAGTGATCCCAGCGTACGCCAGACGCTAATCACGTCACCCGAAGCCCGTCAACACCGTGCTCTTTTACGGCCACCGGCGGGACACCTGCCGCTCGTGAACAGGACACGACCAAGATGTTTCTGACCGATGCGTCCGGAAAGAAACGGCAGCCGGGGGATCCCGGCTGCCGTTGTCATGCGTTCTGCCCTGATCAGTTCTACACGCCCGGTGGCAGCACGAATGCGCCCAGGTGCGGGCCGGGGTTGTTGAGCGACGTGCGCAGCGCCAGCCCCAGCGCCGCGCGGGTCTCGTCCGGCAGGATCGCCGTGTGATGGCTCGCTGCCCCCTCCCTGCTACCCCCGGGAATTCGTCAGTGCGGCTTCAGGATGGTATCCACCCGCATGCCCAGTCCGCCGAGTGCTTCAGAAATCCATTCCTCCCCGGATCCGTAGCTCTGCACGTCCTGGTACGCACCCGCAACGGGTCGTTGATGGACAACGATCTTGTCACGCGTGAGGTCCACGAGCCAATACTCCGGAATCCCGGCGCGCGCATATCTCCCGGATTTCACGTGGCGGTCGTATCGCTCCGAGGAGTCCGATACCTCGACCACGACCAACGTGTCCTCGTGGGTAGGATGCTGATGCTCGTACTCCTCGGCATCCGGCCGGAGAATCACTACGTCCGGCTTGGGCCAGTAGCCGTCCGGGAGAGACAGCGAATCCTGGGCACCCACGATGGCCTCACCCACGTGGCCCGGGAGAAAGCGGATCAGGCGTCGTATGCAAGCGGAATGGCGGCTTCCCTCCGGACTCATCTCGATGATCTCGCCGTCGATCAGCTCGACCCGGTCGCCTTCACGAAAGACGCCGAACTCGCCGAGCTTGAAGTAGTCATCGCTGGAAAACCGGTACGGAATTCCCGCCCAGTACGGAACGCCGCCAATCAGCATCGTCCCGTGCTCCGGGACGACACCCGCCTCGGCCATGCGGGCAAGTTGCTGCTCGCTGAACCTGTACGGCTGCGCGAATTGAACGGCCATGCGTCCCTTCCTTCGGTCGTGACTGCCAGGGCTCCACAGAATATCTAGACGAAGAAGCGGACGGCATCAACTCTAATGCCGTCCGCCTCACTCCGTCAACCGCGTCCACTTACTGCCACCGCTCGGATGTTTACACGCCCGGTGGCAGCACGAACGCGCCCAGGTGCGGGCCGGGGTTGTTGAGCGACGTGCGCAGCGCCAGGCCCAGCGCCGCGCGCGTCTCGTCCGGCAAAATCACCGCGTCCACGAAGCCGCGCGCGGCCGCGAACTTGGCGTCCAGCTGCTTGT
>DATING010001446.1:0-9317 GCA_035474555.1 Longimicrobium sp.
TGCGGGCGGATCCGTCCGTACCTCCTCCGGCACCACGTCGATGGAGGCGCCACGGGTCAGGTACGGCCACAGCTCCCACGCGGACGCGTCGAAGCCCGGGCTGGCCAGCTGCGTCGCGCGGTCTACGTCCGTCACGCCGAACGCATCCGCGTGCCAGGCGCACAGCGCGGCGAGCCCGGCGTGCTCCACAGCCACGCCCTTGGGCGTCCCGGTGGAGCCGGAGGTGTACACGACGTACGCCCCGTTGCGCGGCGTCACCTCCATCCGCGGGTTCTCGGCGGACTCGGACGCGATCGAGTCCCAGTCGCCGTCCACGCGGATGATCCGCACGCCCTCCGCGACGGGCGGCGGCGTGAGGCGGTCCTGCGTCAGGAGCACGGGCGCGCCGGAGTCGCGCATCATGAACTCCAGCCGGTCGGCGGGATACGCGGGGTCCAGCGCCACGTACGCCGCGCCCGTCTTCATCACCCCCAGCAGCGCCGTGACGAGCGCGGGGCCGCGCTCCAGGCACACGCCCACGCGGACCTCCGGCCCGACACCCTGCCGGATGAGGTGGTGCGCGAGGCGGTTGGCGCGCCCGTTCAGGTCGCCGTAGGTGAGGGATGCATCGGCGGATACGACGGCCACGGCACCCGGCGCGCGCTCCGCCTGCTCCTCCACCATCCGGTGCACGGCGACGTCCGCGCGGTACGGCGCATCGGTGCGATTCCATCCATCCACTACCGCCGCGCGCTCGTCCGCGCCCAGCAGCTCCAGCGCCGCGATGGGCCGATCCGCATCCTCCGCCACCTGCTCCAGCACGCGCTCCAAGTGCCCGAGCATCCGCTCGACCGTGGCGTGCTCGAAGAGGTCCGTGCTGTACTCCAGCTTTCCGTGGATGCCGTTCGCGTCGGCCTCCACCATCAGCGCCAGGTCGAACTTGGCCGTGCGGACATCCGCGTCCACCCACTCCGCCCGCGCGCCGGACAGGACGTCGGCCCCGCGGTAGCCGCTTTGCAGGGCGAACATCGTCTGCACGAGCGGGGCGTGGCTCAGGCTGCGCTCCGGGGCCAGCTCCGCCACCAGCTGCTCGAAGGGCGCTTCCTGGTGATCGAACGCGCCCAGCGTGGCCGCGCGCACCCGCCGCAGCACCTCGGTGAAAGCCGGGTTCCCCGACAGGTCCGTGCGCAGGGCCAGCGTGTTGACGAAGAAGCCGATCAGCGGCTCCGTTTCGCCGCGCGTGCGTCCCGCCGTGGGGCTGCCCACGACCACGTCCTCGCTCCCGGCGTACTTGCCCAGCAGCACCTGGAAGGCGCCCAGGAGCACCATGTACAGCGTGGCGCCCTCGCGACGGCCGAGCACCTGCAGGCGGTCCAGCAGCGCGGGGGGATACTGCACGGGCGCGCTGGCGCCGCGGTACGTCTGCACGGCGGGGCGCGGGTGGTCCGACGGCAGCTCCAGCAGCTCCGGCGCGCCGGCCAGCTGCGCCTTCCACCACGCCAATTCGCGCTCCAGCGGCTCGCCCCGCAGCTGCTCGCGCTGCCACACGGCGTAGGCCGCGTACTGCACCGGCAGCGGCGGCAGGGGCGATGGATTGCCCGCGACGAAGGCATCGTACAGCGCGGACAATTCGCCGAAGAGCACGCCCATGCTCCACCCGTCGCTGACGATGTGGTGCATGCACAGCAGCAGCACGTGCTCGTCCGCCGACAGCCGCAGCAGCTCCGCGCGGAACAGCGGGCCCGCGGCCAAGTCGAACGGCCGCTCCGCGTTCTCCGCGATGCGACGGCGCGTCTCGGTCTCGCGCGCGTCCTCGTCCAGCGCGGACAGGTCCTGGATCGGCAGCACGAACCCGGCGAAAGGCGCGATCACCTGCACGGGCCCGCCGTCCGCCTGGGCGAAGGTCGTGCGCAGCGACTCGTGGCGGCGGACGATCTCGCCCAGCGCGCGCTCCAGGGCGGCCGCGTCCAGGGCGCCGCGCAGCCAAAGCGCCTCGGGGAGGTTGTAGAAGCCGCTTTCCGTCTCCAGCTGCTGCAGGAACCACAGCCGCTCCTGCGCGAACGAGAGCGGCGGCGCGTCCGTCCCCTCCACGGGGCGGATGGCGGCGAGGTGCGCGCCGTCCGTGCGCCGCAGCGACTCCACCGTCTGCGCGAACTGCGCGACCGTGGGCCCCTCGAACAGCGCGCGCAGGGGCAGCTCCACGCCGAACGCCTCGCGGATGCGCGACACCACGCGCGTGGCCAGCAGCGAGTGCCCGCCGCGGTCGAAGAAGTTCTCCTCCACGCCCACGCGGTCCAGCCGCAACACCTCCGCCCAGATCCCCGCCAGCACCTCTTCCGTGGGCGTCCGCGGCGCCACGTACTCGCCGGCCGCGTAGTCCGGCGCGGGGAGCGCGCGGCGGTCCAGCTTGCCGTTGGGCGTCAGCGGCAGCGCCTCGACCCCCACGAACGCGGCGGGGACGAGGTAGTCCGGCAGCGTGGCCCGCAGCCGCCCGCGGATCGCCTCCACGTCCGCGTCGCCGACCAGGTACGCCACCAAGCGCTTGTCGCCCGGCACGTCCTCGCGCACGATCACGGCGCAGTCGCCCACGCCGTCTTGGCCGCGCAGCAGCGCCTCGACCTCGCCCGGCTCGATGCGGAAGCCGCGGATCTTGACCTGCGTGTCGATGCGGCCGCGGAAGTCGATGGTCCCGTCCGGCAGCCATCGCCCCAGGTCGCCCGTGCGGTACATCCGCGCGCCGGGGACGAACGGATCGGGGACGAACTTCTCCGCCGTCAGCGCCGGCCGGTTCAGGTAGCCGCGCGCCAGCCCGTCGCCCGCGGCGAACAGCTCGCCCGTGACGCCCAGCGGCACCTCGCGCAGGGCCGCATCCAGCACGTAAACGCGCGTGTTCGGCGTCGGCCCACCCACGGGGAGCGCCGTGCCGCTCCAGCCGTCCGGGATCGTGTAGCAGGTGGTGAAGACGGTGTTCTCCGTCGGCCCGTAGCCGTTGACGACCCGGATGTGCGGAAAGCGCTCGCGCACCTTCAGCACGTGCCACGCGGGGAGCACGTCGCCGCCCGACATCACCTGCCGCATCCCGCCCAGGTCCTCCAACCGCTCCTCCACCATCGCCTGGAAGAGGCCGGACGTGATCCACGCGACGGTGACCTTGTGCTTGCGGAGAACGCCGCCCAGCTCCTCCAGCGACGGCGCGCCGGAGGGGAGGACCGCGAGCCGCCCGCCCGTCAGCAGCGCGCTCCAGATTTCCAGCGTGGACGAGTCGAACGAGATGGGGCCCGCCTGCAGCATTACCTCGTCCGGCGCCAGCCGCGCGTAGGCGGGATGATGGACCAGGCGGATGACGCTCTGGTGCTGGATGGCCACGCCCTTGGGGATGCCCGTGCTGCCGGACGTGTACATCACGTGCGCCAGGCTGTGCGGCACCGTGCCGGACTCCAGTGGCGCGTCGCTCTCCGCCGCGATCTCCGCCGCCGCCGCGCCGTCGATGCTGACGACGACGAGCCCCTCCGCCGCCGGCAGTCCGCCGCGGAGCCCCTCGCGCGTCACCAGCACGGGCGCGGCGGAGTCGGCCAGCATGAACGCCAGGCGCTCGGCGGGATAGGCGAGGTCGAGCCCGACGTACGCCCCGCCCGCCTTCAGGATGCCCAGCACGGCCGCGACCAGCTCCGGCCCGCGCTCCAGGTACAGCGCGACGCGCACCTCCGGCCCCACCCCGTAGCGCCGCAGGTGGTGCGCGAGCTGATTGGCGCGCGCGTCCATCTCCGCGTACGTGACGGACACGTCGCCGAACTCCAGCACCACGGCGTCCGGCGTGCGCCGGGCCCAGCTTTCGAAGAGCGTGTGGATGCGCTCGCCCTTCGGGTACTCCATCTCCGTCGCGTTCCACGCCTCAACCCGCGCCCGCTCCTCCGCGCTCACCAGTTCCAGCACGGACAGGGGCCGATCCGCATCCTCCGCCACCTGCTCCAGCAGCCGCTTCAGGTGCCCGAGCATGCGCACGATGGTGGCGCGCTCGAACAGGTCCGCGCTGTACTCCATCACGCCGCGCACGCCGTCCTCACCCACCGCGCCGCGGAACGACAGGTCGAACTCCGTCGTCACCGCGTCCGCGTCGATCGTCTCGACCGCAAGGCCGGGGAGCGCGGGGCCGGACTCCGCCGCGTTCTCCAGGGCGAAGAGCACCTGCACGAGCGGCGCGTGGCTCATGCTGCGCTCCGGCTGCAGCTCCGCCACCAGCCGCTCGAACGGCACGTCGGGGTGATCGAATGCCGCCTGCACGCCGGTCCGCACCCGCGCCAGCACCTCGCGGAACGTGGGAGTGCCGCCCAGGTCCGTCCGCAGCACCAGCGTGTTGACGAACGAGCCGATCAGCGCCTCCGTCTCCGGCTGCGTCCGCCCCGCGACGGGGAGGCCGACGACGACGTCCTTCGTGACCGCGTACTTGCCCAGCAGCACCTGGAAGGCCGCCAGCAGCACCACGGCGAGCGGGGTGTCCTCGCGGCGGCCCAGCGCCTCCAGCCGCGCCACGAGCGCGGGCGGCAGCGCCACCGGCTCCCGCGCGCCGCGGTACGACTGCGCGGCGGGGCGCGGATAATCCGTCGGCAGCTCCAGCAGCGCGGGCGCGCCGGCCAGCTGCTCCTTCCAGTACGCGATCTGCTCGTCGATCATGGGGTCCTGCAGCAGCGCGCGCTGCCACGCGGCAAAGTCCGCGTACTGCACGGGCAGCTCCGGCAGCGGCGATGCCTCGCCCGCAGCGAAGGCGCCGTACAGACTGGACAGCTCGCGGAACAGCACGCCCAGGCTCCCCGCGTCCGCGACGATGGGATGGAGCGCGAGCAGCAGCACGTGCGCTTCATCCGCCAGGCGGAGGAGCGACGCGCGGAAGAGCGGGCCCGCGGCGAGGTCGAAGGGCAGCGCCGCATCCTCCGCGATCCGCCGGCGGACTTCCGCCTCGCGCGCATCATCCTCCAGCGCCGTCAGCTCCTCGACGGACAGCACGAAGTCCGCGACGGGCGCGACCCGCTGCACGGGGACGCCGCCCGCCTCGGGGAACGTGGTCCGCAGCGACGCGTGGCGGCGGACGATCTCGCCCAGCGCGCGCTCCAGGGCGGCGCGGTCGAGCGCGCCGGAGAGGCGTAGCGCCGCGGGGAGGTTCGAGAGGGCGCCGGCGGACTCCAGCTGGTCCAGGAACCACAGCCGCTCCTGCGCAAAGGACAGCGGCGCCGCGCGGTCCCCGTCCGCCAGGGACGACGGCACCGGCGGATTCTCCCCGCGCAGCACCTCCACCGTCCCGGCGACGTCGGCCACCGTGGCCCCGTCGAAGAGCGCGCTCAGCGGCAGCTCCACGCCGAACGCCTCGCGCACGTGCGACACGACGCGCGTCGCCAGCAGCGAGTGGCCGCCCAGCTCCACGAACGTCTGCCGCATCCCCACGCGGGGAATGCGCAGCACCGCGACCAGGATCTCCGCCAGCCCCTCCTCCGCCGGCGTGCGCGGCGCCACGTACGCATCCGCCGCGGACGCGGGATCGGGCGCGGGGAGCGCCGTGCGGTCCAGCTTGCCGTTCGGGGTGAGCGGCAACGCGTCCAGCAGCACGAACGCGCGGGGCACCATGTACTCCGGCAGGTGGTGGCGCAGGTACGCGCGCACGGGCTCCGCGGCGGGCGCACCGGCCACGTACGCCACCAGCCGCACCCCGCTCGCGTCCTCGCCCGCGACCACGACGCAGTCCGCCACGCCGGGCGCGCGCCGCAGCACCGCCTCGATCTCGCCCAATTCCACGCGGAAGCCGTGCACCTTTACCTGGTGGTCCAGCCGGCCCAGGTACTCCAGCGTGCCGTCGGGATTCCACCGCACGCGGTCCCCCGTGCGGTACAGCCGCGCGCCCGGCTCGCCGCCGATGGAATCGGGGACGAAGCGGTCCGCCGTGAGCGACGGGCGCCCCAGGTAGCCGCGGGTCACGCCCCGGCCGCCCAGGTACAGCTCGCCCGGCACGCCGGCCGGCACCGGCCGCATCGACCCATCCAGCACGTACGCCCGCGAGTTGCTCAGCACGCGCCCGATGGTCACGGGCCCGCCCGGCGTCCGCAGCGCGAACGTGCTGAACGTCGTGTCTTCCGACGGGCCGTACAGGTCGTACACGCGCTCCACGCCGGCCGCGTACAGCGCATCCACCAGCTCCGCCTCCAGCAGCTCGCCGCCCAGCGTGACCGTCCGCACGGACGCCGGGATGCCGCCCGACTTCACCAGCGCGGCGGCGGCGGAAGGGACGGTATCCAGCAGCCGCACGTCGTTCACGGCGGCGGACGAGGGCAGGGCCATCGCGTTCCCCACGATGATCACCCGCCCGCCCGTCACCAGCGGCGCGAACAGCTCGAACACCGACATGTCGAACGAGATGGAGGTCGATGCCAGCATCCCGCCCAGCTCGTCCGCCGAGAACGTAGCCCGCGCCCAGGCGAGCATCACCACCGCGCTCTCGTGCTGGATGGCGACGCCCTTGGGGGTGCCCGTGCTCCCGGAGGTGTAGATGAGGTACGCCAGGTTGCGCGGCTCCACGCCCCGCGCGGGGTCGTCCGCGCGCTCCACGGCGATCTCGTGGCGCGTGCCCTCCAGGCTGACCACCTGCATCCCGTCGCGGGCGGGGAGCCGGTCGCGGAGCCGCGCCTGCGTCAGCAGCACGGCCACGGCGGCGTCGTCGATCATGAACGCCAGGCGTCCGGCGGGATACGCCGGGTCCATCCCGACGTACGCGCCGCCCGCCTTGAGCACGGCCAGGATGCAGACCACCATGTCCACGCCGCGCTCCAGGCAGATGCCCACGCGCACCTCCGGCCCCACCCCGCGCCGCACCAGGTGATGCGCCAGCCGGTTGGCCCGCTCGTTCAGCGCGGCGTAGGTGAGCGACGTCCGCTCGTGCACCAGGGCCACGGCGTCCGGCGTGCGCGCGGCCTGCGCCTCGAACCCGTGGTGGATGCACGCGTCCGCGGGAACCGGCGCGTCCGTCCCGTTCCACGCCTCCACCACGAGCGCGCGCTCCGCCTCGGCGAGGGGATCCAGCGTGTGGAGGGGACGATCGGGATCCATCGCCATCTGCCCCAGCAGGCGCGCGGCGTGGCCCAGCATGCGATCGATGGCCGCCGCGTCGAACAGCACGGCGTCGTAGTCGATGCGCATCCGCAGCGGCGCCTGCCCCGTGACGACGAGCGTCAGGGGATAGCCGGGGTGCTCGCGCAGGTGGAAGGCGCGGCCCGTCCCGCCGAGCGGCGCGTCGTAGGCCGCCGGCTGGTCGTTGACGATGGTGTCGAAGAGCGCGGCGCCCTGCGGCAGCCCGCTCCACCGCGCGACGTCCGGCAGCGCCGCGTGCTCGTGCGGCTGCACGGCCGCGTCCCCCGCGGCGATCGCGTGGAGGACGTCGATCACCCGCGCGTCCGCCGGGAGGGGAACGCGCAGGGGGACGGTGTTGATGAGCAGCCCCACCATCCCGTCCGCGCCCGCCACCCCCGTCCCGCGCCCGCCCCGGACGACGCCGAACACCGCCTCGTCCCGGCCCGTGTACGCGGCCAGCAGGCACGCCCACGCGCCCTTTACGACGGTGGATGCGTCCACGCCGCGGTCACGCTCCAGCGCGCGCAGGGCATCGTCCGCCTCGGGGGAGAGGACGATCTCGCGGGCGCCGTAGTGCAGCTCCGCCGCCGGGTCGCGCGGCGCCGCGCGGATGCCCCGCACGGGCTCCGGGCCCGCGATCCCCCGCAGCCGCTCCGCCCAGAACGCCTCGTCCGCCGCGCCGTCGCGGGCGCGCAGCCAGGACACGTGCTCGCGGAAGGGGCGCGGCGCGCTCTCGTCCGCATCCACCCCGTCGTAGACCGCCAGCACCTCGCGGAGCACGCGGGTCAGGGAGCGCACGTCCAGCAGCACGTGGTGAAAGCTCCACACCATCACATGCTCGTCCGCCGCCCCGCGGAAGAGCGCCACGCGCAGGGCCGGCCCCGCCGCTAGGTCGAAGCCGCGGGCGCGGTCCTCCGCCAGCCACCCCTCCAGCGCCGCCTCGCGCTCCGCCGGCGCCAGCGCGGAGTGGTCCACCCGCGCGACGGGAACGCGCACGGAGGGCAGCACCTCCTGCAGCGGCTCCGGCACGTCTGCCCAGCGGAAGCGCGTGCGCAGCACGGCGTGGCGCGCGGCCACCGTCTGCCAGGCGCGCTCCATCCGCTCCGCGTCCACGGCCTCCGCCAGGCGGCAGACCGCCTGCTGCACGTTCACCCCCGCGGCGGGCGCCAGCAGGCTCTCGAAGAGCATGCCGTGCTGCAGCGGGGTGAGCGGATACGACTCGCCGGGCGCGCGCGGGCCGGACCCCGGGAGGCCCGCGCCCGGGATGATGCGGCCCACCGGCACCCGGTGGAGAGATCCACGCGCATCGCTCTGCGAAAGTCCGGCGGCGGACTCGGAAGGCACTGACATTCCAGACACCGATTGGATCGAGGTGGTGCTGCGAAAAGGCGGTGGTGCGTGCCTTTCCAAATGCATGCGGCCCGGGGTGCGCCTGCCGGAGCCGCGGGAGGGCGTGCCCCCCGGACTGCGAAACGACGAGGCCAGCCCCCGGATGGCTGCTCCGGAGGCTCGTGGGATCCGTCAGACGGGTCTCGCGCGTTGCACGCGAGGCGTTCCCCGTTCCCATCCAGCCCAATGCGAGGCGCCCGGCCGTTCCGACGGAGCGGCAACGTGCGGGCGTACGGACCGGAGGCCGGTCGCGCGTGGGGCCGGGGAGAAACGATCAGGAACGGCGTGAAAAACGACGGTGGCGGGTACGGGCTGTCCCCGGCGCGCGGGGTCTGCGGCATCCTGTACGGCGCGGCCCGGGTCCGGCCCGTGGATCACGGGCACAGGAGCGAGCCTTTTCCGCCTCAACACTAGGCGTCGCCAAAAGTTAGTCCGATGCCGACAGACTATAAACCAGCGGGTCGCTGCGGGCAAGGACTCGCGCCCGCTCCCGGGCGAAGTGTGCGAAGCGTACGGATCGCTTTTGCGGCGGGACCGTTGCGCACCACGTCCACGTTATCGGCCGGGAAGCGCGGACCCTCCCCCGCCCCGTCCGACGCCGCGAACGCGAATCTCGTCCACCGGACCGGGCGGATGCGGAACGTGTCAAACGTGGCTTTTAATGAGCGAATGTAGCACTCGATCGAAGGTGTCCGCAGGTGACGCAAAGGATCGGCACCGGGCACGGGAGCACGGTCGAACGTTTGCCCCGAGTTCTACGGCTGTCTCACGCGGAGAGCAGATGAGAGCAGATGATATCGTTTTCAGAGTTCCGTGTGCACTCAGGAGAAAAGAGTTCA
>DATING010001447.1:0-3918 GCA_035474555.1 Longimicrobium sp.
GGTTGACAGGGCGGGGAAACGGTATAGCTTAAATCGTTTCCCCATAGGGACCTCCCATCCGCATTTCTTCCAGGCCGGCCGTGTTCACGTTTCTGCTGATCCTGCTGATTATCGACGCCCTGATCCTCATCCCCGTGGTGCTGCTGCAGGCGGGGAAGGGCGGCGGGCTCGCCGCGATGGGTGGCGGCGCCGGCACCGACACGCTGTTCGGCGGGCGCCACGCGACCACCCTGCTCACCAAGCTGAGCTGGTGGTGCGGGGGCGCGTTCATCGCTCTGGCGTTCGTGCTGCAGATCCTGTCCAGCCGCGGGGTGACCAGCGAGTCCGTGCTGCAGCGCGAGCTGCAGCGGGGCCGTACGGCCACGCCGCCCGCTGCGCCCGCCCCGGCCCCGGCCGGCGGCGCGCAGACGGCGCCGGCCGGACCCACGTTCGGCGGGCAGGCCCCGGCCGGCGGCACCACGCCCGCCCCGGCTCCCGCGACCGGCGCCACGCCGGCCCCGGTGACGGGCGGCACGACGGCGCCCGCGGCTGGAACGACGACGCCCGCGCCGGGCACGGTGCCGGCGCCCAACGCGACGCCGGGCAGCACCGCCCCGGCCCCCGCGGCGACGACCCCGTAACACGGCGGTCCCGCGACGGTTCTTCGGCCCTCTCCCGAGCGATCGGGAGAGGGCCGGTTTGCGTTGGGGGGTGGGCAGGCGAGGGGGGCAGAGCGAATGAATTCGCCGCAACAAACACACAAAGTCCGCCTGCGCGGACTATCCGTCGCGGGTGGGGTGCCGTGGCTCGGGGCGAGGTACGGGTGAGGGGGCAGATGGCTGCCGTCTCGCTGTTCGAGCTGTTGAAGCCCCACGCAGTTTGTGGGGCTTTCCGCGGTCGTTGCGGCGGCTTCAGCCGCTCAGGCTGGATACTGGGCCGGGCCCGTCGTTTCTCTTCACGCAGTTGAAGCCCGCACGGACGCGCCAGCGGACGGGGCGGGGCTTATGGCTTTCCCAGCGGCGGCTTTAGCCGCTCAGGCTGGATGGTTGCAACATCGGTCGATGCCTGTCCCTTCGGACGGATTCCCGCCCTGGTCCGCGCCGACCCATCCCACAAGCGAAGCCCCGCACGGCATGCAGCCGTGCGGGGCTTCTCGATCCGTATCCACCCGCGGATTTCAGCCGCCGGCTTCGCAACCGGCTTCGTGACCGGTCAGTTGCCGGCGGCGGAGTTGGCGGAGGCGGCGGAGGCCGAGCCGGCCGTGCGGTTCATCCACACCTCGTAGACCTTGCTGTTGGCGAAGGTGGGATTGAACTCGCTGGCCTGGTCCGCCGTGGCCCAGATGCCGCCGTACATCCACCCCACCAGCACGCTGTCGCCCGCGGGAAGGCGGCTGTAGTCCAGCACGTCTTCCGTGGCGCCGTACGTGGCCAGGCTTTCCACCGGCACGAACACGCCGTTGCCGCCCATCCGCTGCGGCATCTGCATGGTGGCGGGCTGCACGAACTCCGTCGTCGTGGCGCCTCTCGCGCGGGCCAGCGTGGTAATGGTGGCCGTCCACGGCAGCCAGTTGTCCACGTTGCCCTGCACCAGCTGCCCGGCGGCGTTGTAGTACCACGCGCTCAGGCCCCCCAGCAGCGTGGTGTACATCGTCTGGCTGGCGGCGTCGTACATCAGCACCTGCGCGCACTCGTACGCGCTCATCCGCTGGGTGAACTGCGTATCCACCGAGATGGTGGCCTCGCCCCCGCCCGGCGGCTGCGACACGTACATGGGGTTGAGCCACGCGCCGCCGCCGGGCGTGAACACGCCGCCGTAGACGGTGATTCCCGGGTTGCCGTCGGGAAACACCGTTTCCACCACGTTCAGGTCGCGCCGGTGCCACTGCGAGGCCGGTCCGCCGCCGTTGTGATCGGAGTAGGTGCGATAGTTCTGGATCTGCACCACGCCGTTCAGGTTGGCGACGTGGAAGCTGCGCACCTGCTCGGTGTACTTGCCCGTGTATCCGCCCTTGTAGATGCTGTCGTAGTTCTGCCCCATCACCAGGTAGAACATGTCGCCGATCCGGCGCAGCCCGCCGCCCGTGACCCGCATCCGCTCGTCCTGCACGGTCACGATCCCCCCCGCGATGGCGCCCGCGTCCCCCGCCTGCACCCCCCGCACGACGGCGGGGACGTCGATGGCCGTGAGGTTGGGATACGTCTGGTAGCAGGTGCGGTCGTCCGTATCGCAGTTGCTGCCGTATCCGCCCACCACGTACAGGAAGTCGCCGTCCTGCACGTGTTCCATGTTGTTCACCCGCAGCAGCATGCGGTACTGCGGCGGCAGGGGCGCGCGCCAGGTGCGCCCCCCGGCCACGTCCACCACGTACAGGCTGTCGTTGGCCCAGGCGCTGGGAAAGGTGCTTTCGCGGTCACTGGTGCGGTGAAATCCGTTGCGGCGGCCGCCCACCAGCAGCCACAGGTTGCCCGCGCGCCCGATGGCGAACGACTGCAGGGCCGGCGCCCCCGGCTGGACGGCGGCCTCGCGGACGCTGAAGCTGAAGGGCAGCTGCGCCGCCGCGGCGGACGGCGCCAGGGCCAGTGCCAGTGCCGCAGCGAGGGCGGCGGCCAGGCGGATGTGCGTCTTCATGTGCGATTTCGAGGGAATCGATGAGCGATGGATCGGCCGGATCATCCGTTCCTGCGCTTGCGGAGTGCGGCCAGCCAGACGGACGGGTTCAGGCATCCGCCCGGCGCGTCCGCTGCGGATGCTGCGGGTGCTCCGTGCGTCTCGGCCTTCGGGCCGCCGGACGTGCCGGATGAGCCGGATGAGCCGGATGGGCTAGATGAGTCCGAAGTGCCGGACGTACCCGAAGTACCGGACGTACCCGAAGTACCGGATGTTCCCGAAGCGCCGGGCGTGCCCGACGGGGTGGACCCGGCCGCCGCGGTGTTCGATGCGGTGCCCGCGCCGGTTCCGGGGTCGGCGCCGGGGAGCTGAAAGAACTTGAGCGTCCACGCCTGCAGAAGCGTGCGGCGCGTGTCGGACAGGTCGCGGGTGCGCGGCATGTACTCCACCCGGTTCCACCAGCTGAGCTGCGTGCGCTGGTACAGCCGCATGGCCATCTCCGGGTCCTGCCAGTACGACGGGTCGTTCAGCGGCACCCGCTTGCTCATGGCGGGATACAGCAGGTAGTAGTTGCGCAGCACCTGGGCGTACACCACGTCGAACGTCAGCTGGTCGTTGCCCACGGGCGGGTTGCTGCCCGGCACGTAGTACTGCGTGTAGTCCACGTCGTTGGGCAGGATGCGCAGGTTGATCATGGACGCGTACGCCAGCGGCAGCTTTCCGTACGCCATCGGCGGATACAGCGTGTCCGTGGCCGTCCCCTGCGCGCTGGTGCGGATCCCCGTGAACCCCGGGGGCGGCGCCTGCCCCGCAACCGTGAAGGTGTACAGCCGGTTGCCGTTCTTCCCCATCTCCACGCTCAGGTCCTGCCCGGGGCCAAAGGTCGTGCTGATCTGCGTGAGGGGCCCGGTCGCCTGGTTGGGCGTGGTGTCGTACTCCCACACCGTTACGGGCGGACAGTCGCCCGCGCCCAGCTCCGTCCCCTTGTTGAAGACGCGGATGCGCGCGGGCCCGGGGATGCCGCCGTCGTTGATGAACTGCGTGCTGGCGCCCGGCCCCTGCTCGCCGAAGATCGTGGACTGATCGCTCACCACCAGGTAGTCCTGCTCGAGCAGCAGTTGCGTGTTCGTGTAGGTCGTGCCGTCCTCCTGCCGGACGGAGGCCCACAGCTCGAAGGTGCCGTTGTCCAGGATGGCCTGCGCATCCTGCGGCAGGTCCGCGATGCGGAAGTCGAAGATCCATCCCACCCGGTCGCCCGCGTCCGTGTCCTGGTACGCCACCTTCCCCACGGGGTAGCTCGCCGTGTCCTGGGTGATGCAGAGCGTGGCC
>DATING010001448.1:0-8464 GCA_035474555.1 Longimicrobium sp.
CCTGCTCGGATCCCTGATGCCGCCGGACCACACCTTTGGCTTTCACGACCCGGTGAATCCGCGCGCTGGATGGCCGCCGCGCCGACGCCGCTTCCGCTCGATCCGATACCATCCCGCCCGCACGGTGACCGCCGCCGGGCCGCCGAACCACAGATCGCACCCGCCGATGATCCGCACCCTTCCGCTCGCCGCCGCCCTGGCGCTGCTGCTCCCCGCCGCGGCCGCCGCGCAGGCGCCGGCTCCGCAGACGCCGGCCCCGCAGACCCCGGCTCCGCAGACGCCGGTCGCGCCCGCGGCCAGCAAGGAGATCCGCGCCGTCCGCATCCAGGGCCGCGCTCCCGTGCTGGACGGCCGCCTGGACGACGAGGCGTGGGCCGCCGCGCCCGTGCTCTCCGACTTCCTGCAAAAGCAGCCGGTGGAAGGCGGCGCGCCCACGGAGCGCACGGAAGTCCGCTTCGCCTACGACGACGCGGCGCTGTACGTGGCCGCGCGGATGTACAAGAACGCCGGCTCGTCCATCCAGGCCCCCGTCGGCCGCCGGGATGACGGCGGCAAGGCGGAGCACATCTGGATCTCGCTGGACACGTATCTCGACCGCCGCACGGCCTACTCGTTCGGCGTGACGGCGGCGGGGACGCGGATGGACTGGTACCACGCAACGGATGACGAGACCGACACCGACATGTCGTTCGATCCCGTGTGGCAGGCGGAGACCCAGCGCGACTCGGCGGGGTGGACGGCGGAGATGCGCATCCCCTTCAGCCAGCTGCGCTTTGCCGCGGCCGGCGCGCAGACGTGGGGATTGAACATCGACCGGTGGAATCCCGCCACGCAGGAGGACGTGTTCTGGATCCCCATCCCCAGCCAAGTGACGGCGTGGGCGTCGCGGATGGGGACGCTGAGCGGCATCGAGGGCATCCGCCCCTCTCGCCGCGCCGAGCTGCTGCCGTACGTCGCGAGCTCCGGCACCTTCACGGCAGACCCCGGCGCCGGCAACCCGTTCGACGACGGCAGCCGGCTGGACACGCGCGTGGGCGCCGACTTCAAGATGGGGATGGGCCCCAACCTGACGCTGGAGGGGACCGTGAACCCCGACTTCGGGCAGGTGGAGGCCGATCCCGCGGAGGTCAACCTGTCCGCGTACGAGTCGTACTTCGGCGAGCGGCGGCCCTTCTTCATCGAGGGGCGGCAGCTGCTGGCGGGTGCCGGGCCGGAGTACTTCTACTCGCGGCGCATCGGCTCCATCCCCGACCGCTCGCTGGCCACGCTGAGCCCCAGCGGCGACTTCGAGGACTGGCCGCGCAACACGGCCATCCTGGGCGCCGCCAAGCTCACGGGCCGCCTGCGCACCGGCACGTCCATCGGCGCCCTCGCCGCCGTCACGGGCGACGCGTCGGCGCGGGGCTTCGACGCGGGGACGGAGGAGTTCGCGCGCATCCAGGTGGCGCCGCGCACGGGCTACGGCGTGCTGCGCGCGCAGCAGGAGTTCGGCGCGCATCAATCGACCGCGGGCTTCCTGCTGACGGGCGTGCACCGCGACATGGACGCCGAATCGCCGCTCGTCCCGCTGCTGCACCGGGATGCCCTGGCCGGCGGCGGCGACTGGAACCTGCGCTTCCGGGGCGGCGAGTACGCCGTGAGCGGATACGCCGGCTTCAGCTACGTCTCCGGCGACTCGCTGGCCCTGCGGCGCACGCAGCGCTCCAGCGCGCACTACTTCCAGCGCCCGGACGCGGATCACGTGCGGTACCGCAGCCGCGAGTCGCTGGGCGGATACACGGGCGAGGTGGCCGTGCGCCGGGCCAGCGGGCGGCACTGGCTGTGGACGCTGCTGGCCAGCGGCCGCTCCCCGGGCTTCGAGATCAACGACGCGGGCTTCGCCGGCCGCGCGGACGAGGCGTTCGGCTACGCCAACCTGCGCTACCGCGAGACGAAGCCGGGCGACGTCTTTCGCAGCTACGACATCGGGCTGAGCAGTGAGAACACCTGGAACTTCGGGGGGACGCGGACGTTCAGCGCCGTCCGCACGGACATGCGCTTTACCTGGAAGAACTTCTGGACGACGACGCTCATCGGGTGGGTGGACCTGCGCTCCACGAGCGACTCGTACACGCGCGGCGGGCCGCTGGCGGGGACGCCGCAGGGGTGGCGCGTCACCCTGTCGAGCGGGATGCCGGGCTCCTGGCGCACGCGCGCCTCCGCGCAGGTGAGCGTGGGCGGCGGCGAGGAGGGCGCGCGCTACCTGCTGGGCTACACCAGCTTCTCCACCCGTCCCGGCCCGCGCTGGCAGTTTTCCGTGGAGCCTCTGTGGCGCCGGATGACGGAGCCGCGCCAGTACGTCGCCACGCTCCCCGGCGGCCCGTCGGCCACGTACGGCAACCGCTACACCTTCGCCTCGGTGGACCAGACGATCTTCTCCGCCGCCACGCGGCTGAACTACCTGTTCACCCCCGACCTGTCGCTGGAGTTCTACATGGAGCCGTTCGCGGCCAACGGGCGCTACGAGTCGTTCGGGCAGCTGCGGGAGCCGGGCGGGCTGGGGCTGCTGGAGCTGGGCACGGACCAGGTGGTGAGCGAGGACGGCCGCCACGACTTCTGCACGGGCCAGGACGCGGACGGCGACGGGGCGACGGATCGCCTGCGCATCGCGGAGGACTTCAACATCCGCTCGTTCCGCTCCAACGCCGTGCTGCGGTGGGAGTGGCGGCCCGGCAGCACGCTGTTCGTCGTGTGGCAGCGCGACCGCTTTTCGCGCGAGATCTACGGCGACGACGTGGGATTGGGCGCGCTGAGCGAGACGTTCGGCGACCGCGGCGACAACTATCTCACGCTCAAGATGTCCTACTGGATCCCCGTGCGCTGATGCGTTTCTGGATGCGGGTGATGGTTGCGGAACCAAGGCGAATGCGGATGCGGATGAGGATGGTGCAGGGAAGTCGGACGCCGTCGTAGGTGCTGGCTGTCCCCTGTAACCTGTCCCCTGTAACCCGCAGTTCATCCGTCCGGGGGCCGCTCCGGAGCCAAAACGGGGGAGACACGATACTGCCGTGTCTCCCCCGTTTCGTCTCCTGCGCGGGGTCGGGGAGCCTCCTCGTCGGGAGGGACGGACGATACTGCGTGTCCGTCCCTCCCTCCTGCGGGGTCTCCCCTCCCGCTGCGGGAGCCTCGCGCCCCACCTCCCGCCCCGTTCAGGCACCCGCCGGCGCGAGTCTCCCTCCGCCCATGCCTTGGAACAGCGGAACTCACCGCTCGTGCCGCTTTCCCTGCGCGTCGCTGGCGGTCGGATCACGCGAGCAGCCGGCCGCCCCGCATCACGCCGGTTCCGGCTCCAGCGCGGTCGACTCCGCCGCCTCCGTGATGCGCGCGTAGTTCAGGCGAAAGAGGCCCAGGGCCGCGTCCACGTCCTCCGGACCGCGGATGCGGTAGCTGACCCATCCCGAGTCCGGGAGCACGTGGTGGGGCAGGGCGCGGCCGCTTTCCACCAGTTCGCGGCGTATCTGCACGGGAAACGGCAGGTCGGCCAGGCGTTCGCCGTGCAGGTGCCCGATCTCGTGCCCCGCCACGCGGAACTCGATGCCACCAAAGCGGTGGGGCGCCACCCGTACGCCCGGCCAGCCGCCTACCTCGTCCACGATCGCGCCCATCCCTGCCTCCTGCTGGGGGGTGAGTACGTATCGTAACTCATTGCAGAACCAGCAACAAGCAAACGCATGAAGTTTGTCCAATCCACGATCGAAACACGCAAATCGGCCCCGCGCGTCCGTCCCGCGCGAAACCGATCATCCTGCCCGCTATTCCCGATTCCCTATTCCCTATTCCCTATTCCCTATTTCCTATTCCCTATTCCTATTTCCTATTCCCTATTCCCTGCTCGTCTCCGCCCGCGGCAGGCTCAGCGTGAACACCGATCCCGCGCCGACCACGCTCTCCGCCGCCAGGTCCCCGCCCATCACCCGGGCCAGGTCGCGGCTGATGGCGAGGCCCAGCCCCGTCCCCTGGTGCGCGCTGGTGAGGTTGCGGTCCAGCTGTACGAAAGGCTCGAAGATGCTCTCCAGCCGGTCCGCCGGGATCCCCGCGCCCGTGTCGCGCACGCGGATGCGCACCCGCCCGTCCTCCGCCCCCGCCGTCACGCGCACCGTGCCGCCCGCGGGCGTGAACTTGACTGCGTTGGAAAGCAGGTTCAGCAGGATCTGCCGCACCTTTTCCGCGTCCGCGCGCGCCACCAGGGACGGGTCCGCGGGCGGGCAGTCGTAGACCAGCCCGCGCTCCGTCACCTGCGGCCCCACGAGCGCCTCCAGCCCCTCCACGATCTCCGCCAGCGGCACGTCCGTGATGACCAGTTCCACGTGCCCCGCCTCCACCCGCGCGAAGTTCAGCACGTCGTTGATGAGCCCCAGCAGGTGGCGCTGGCTGCGGCGGATGCGGCCCAGGTCGCTTCGCTGCGCGTCCGTCACGGGGCCGCGAATCCCCATCTCCAGCAGCTCCGCGTAACCGTCAATGGCGTTCAGGGGCGTGCGCAGCTCGTGGCTCATCACGGCCAGGAACTCCGTCTTGGCCCGGTTCGCCCCCTCCGCCTCCGCCCGCGCTGCCCGCTCCGCCTCGTACGACCGCGCCCGGTCCAGCGCCTGCGCCGCCTGGTCTGCCAGGGTGAGCAGGAACGTGCGCTCGTCCGCGTCGAACGTGTGCGGCGCGCGAAAGCTGTAGCTCACCACGGCCACGGCCCGGTCGCCGGAAAAGAGCGGGAGCGCGGTGAACGCGTGCAGCCCGCCCGCCTCCAGCGTGTCCAGCTGCGCCGGGTAGCGGGCCCGCATCTCGTCGCGCGACTGGATGAAGAGGGGTTCCCGTCGCAGCACCGTGTCCGCCGTGGGGCGGCCCGGCTCCAGGGGAAAGCGGGCAAACCGCGCCGCCACCTCCGCCCCCCATCCCGTGACGGCCAGCGTCTCGAACTCCGCCTGCCCGGCATCGACCGCCGCCAGCGACGCCGCGTCCGCCTCCAGGGCTCGCGCGCCGTCCTCCGCGATCACGCGCGCTACCTCGTCCCGCGATGCCGCCCCGTTGAGCGCGGCGGCCATCCGGCGCAGCGCCTCGGCCCGGCGGGCGCTGCGCTCAGCGGCGCGGCGGCTGGCCTGCTCCGCCTCGTACACGCGGGCGCGGTCCAGCGCCTGCGCCGCCTGCTCCGCCAGGATGGAGACGAAGGTCCGGTCGTCCGCCGTGAACTCGCGCGGCGCCCCGAAGCCGAGCGTGAGTCCCGCCAGCACCCGCTCGCCGCTCACCAGGGGGAGCGTGCACAGGGCCTGCGCGCCGCTCTCCTCCATCTGTCCCAGGTTTGCCGGGAATGCCTGGCGCATCACCTCCCGCGACCCCACGAACACCGGCTGGCGGGTGAGCACCGCCCGCGCGAGGGGGCCGCCCGCGTGCAGGGGAAAGTGCGCGTACCGCTGCTCCAGGGCCGCCCCGTAGCCCGCGGTGTAGAGCGTCTGGAACTCGCCGGCGCCCTCGTCCACCACCGCCACGGCGCCCATCTCCGCGCCCAGCACGTGCCGCCCCTCGTCCACCACCACGGCGGCCACCTCCGCGGGGGTGGCCGCCTGGTTCAGCGCCGCCGCCACGCGCAGCAGGGAGCGCCCGCGCTCCACGGCGGCCTCCGCGGCAGCGCGGGCCGCGTGCTCCGCGCCGTACAGCCGCGCGTTGTCCACCGCCAGCCCGATGCGCTCCGCCAGCTGCCGCACGACCGCCACGTCCTCCGTCCCGTAGCGCCGCCCGGACACGGAGCGGACGAGCAGCATCACCCCCATCCGCTGCCCGCGCGCCGTCAGGCCGGAGATGAGCACGGAGCGCGGGCCCAGCGTGCGCATCAGCGACACCCGCTCCGGGTCGCCCATGCGCGCCGTCGTGAGCGCATCCATGTCCACGTCCGCCTCCAGCAGCGTCTCGCCCGTGGCCACGGCGCGGGCCAGCAGGCTCCCCGGCTCGTCGCCGCGCACCCGGTGCAGGGCGGCCAGGCGGGCCGTCGTCGCCTCCAGCGCCGGGTCCGCGTGCCGCCACACGCGGGCGGCGAAGGTGCCGTCCGCGCCGGGCGTAAAGATCATGCAGTAGTCGGCCAGGCGCGGCACCAGCAGCTCCGCCGTGGCCCGCAGCGTCTCGTCCGCGTCCAGCGAGGCGGCCAGGGCATCGCCGGCCAGGGCCAGCAGCGCCTGGCGCTCGGCCGCGTCGTGCGCGTCCGTCACGTCCTCGCCCACGCCCGCGATCCACCGCACGTCGCCTGCCTCGTCGCGCACGGGAAAGGCGCGGTCGCGCACCCGCCGCACGCGCCCGTCCGGCAGGATCACGCGGTACTCCACGTCCGTGGCCCGGTCGCGGTCCTGGCCAATGCGCTCCGCCAGCGCGGGCCGGTCGTCCGGGTGCACGGCCTGCATCCACGCGCCCGGGTCCGCGTACAGGTCCGCCGCGGAGCGCGAGAAGATGCGCTCGTACGCCGGGCTCACGTAGCGCAGCCGCGGCCCGTCCGGGTTCACCACGTAGAAGAACGCCTGCGGCACGTTCTCCATCAGCAGGGAAAAGAGCGCTTCCTGCTCGCGGAGCGCGGCCTCCGCGGCGCGCGATTCCGTTACGTCCGCCACCAGTCCCACCAATCCCGCGATCTGCCCCTCCACCCGCAGCGGGTGATAGCTCACCGCGAAGGTGCGCCCGTCGCCCAGCCCCGAGAGCTCCAGCCCCGTCGCCTCGCCCGTTTCCAGAACGCGCCGCAGCAGGGGCTCCGCCGTGTCCGCCCACGTGGGGATGGCTTCCCGCACCGTGCGGCCCAGGTGCGCCGCCACGGGGATGCCGTTGAGCCCCGCGAGGATGTCGTTGACGTACCGGTAGCGAAGCGCGAGGTCCAGCACGCCCACGCCGGTGCCCGCGGCCGCGAACGCCGTCTCCAGCGTCGCCGGCCACCACGCGGGGGGAACGGCGGCGGGGGCGGGACCGGTCATTTCCGGCGCGTCGTCGGCGAGCAGGGCGGGGGAATGGTCCATCGTGCGGGAGATTGCGGGAGTGCAGTGGGATCCCGTGAATCTGTGTCCCCCCGCCCTCGGTGCGCAACGTTTGCGCAATCCTGTGCGCCCGGCCCAGAGAGCCGCTCCGGCTGCCAGCGCCGGTGCCGCAGGTGGAAGAATGCAAGTGCTCCGGAAGCGCATGCGGTGGCACCGTTCCTCGCCCCGCGCGGGGCGTGATTCCATGTCGCGAGTGCGTCGCCCGCACCTCGTGACTGCAAGCGAATACGGCCCTTGCACCCCTTTCGCCGCTCCTCCAGAGTCCCCGCCGGACACTTGTAGGATATCCTACTGAGTAGTATACTCATCACGGCCGGAGGTGGGATGGAGCATCTCTTCGTGGAGCTGACGGCGTTTACACGGAAGGTCGTGCGGCTGG
This sequence comes from Longimicrobium sp., assembly GCA_035474555.1. Taxonomy (GTDB): domain Bacteria; phylum Gemmatimonadota; class Gemmatimonadetes; order Longimicrobiales; family Longimicrobiaceae; genus Longimicrobium. The sequence goes on from DATING010001448.1 coordinate 7,414, forward strand.
ACCTGGAAGACGACCTTCGCGCCCTGGAGGATCACCTGCGGGAGAACCCCACCGCGGGTATGATCGATCCAGGCACGTGCGGGCTCCGGAAGATCCGGATGGCAGTCGTCAAGCGAAGAAAGGGAAAGCGGTTCGGCGCACGGGTGCACTATCTTTACGATGCGCCTCATCGGACCATCTTTTTCTTCAACCTCTATCTCAAGGAAGAGCAGAGCACTCTGACCTCGGCGCAGAAGAAGATGCTGTGTGCGCTCGTTGACCAACTCACTGAACAGTAGGAGGTACATCCTTGCGTGACGAAGACTTTCAGGAGCTGCTCGGTGCGGTCCAGGAGGCGATCGAGTACCGTCAGGGACTGCGCCACGACCTGCGCACCACCCTCCTCCCCGCGCCGCCCGAAGCAATGGAAGCGGGAAGTATCCGGCGCCTGCGCGAGCGCATCGGACTCTCGCAGCGGGTGTTCGCCATGGCGCTGAACGTCAGCATCAAGACGGTGCAGGCGTGGGAATCCGGCGCCCGCGTGCCGGACGGTGGCAACCTCAAGCTTCTCCGGCTGGGCGAGGCGCACCCGGAGCTCGTCTTCGGCCGCCTGTACTCGCCTCCCGCGCAGCCGGTGCAGCCCGCGAAGCCTCGCGCCCCGCGGAAGGCCAAGGCGCAGGCGGCGTAGCCACGGACGCATGAGCGGGGCAGGGAAGCGGGTGAGGGCCGATCGGTCAAAAACGCTGGCTTCTTGATGCGTTGGCGGCGGTTCGCCGGGCCGTGGAGTCGCCGGCGGAGGCGAAGGCGCCCGTCCGTGGTGCGGGGAATTCGGGGAAGTTGGATGGGAGGTGCCGCATCGCGCCTGGGATTCCGGGAGAAGCCCAGTCGGGAACAGGGGCGGGACGGCGGGCGGGGGGTTGACCAGCGGGGAACAAGTCCTTACTTTTCTCGGTCTGTCGCGCAACCCGTGGTTGGCGGCGGCGGGGACCGGGTGGTCCTCGCCTGTTTTTTCGTCCCAGGATACGCGTTACCTCAAAGTATGCCGACGATCAACCAGCTGGTCCGCAAGGGC
>DATING010001449.1:0-6876 GCA_035474555.1 Longimicrobium sp.
TATACATCGGGGGGAACGTGTCCATGTGGGCATCCAGGCGTCACCTGCATTTTGGGCCGGAGGCGCGCGTGTGGCTGGGCTCCCTCGTGCTCGCCGCCTTTGCCCTTACGTTCGTCGCGACGGCCGTGCTGGTCGCGCTGCGTACGAGGGAGCGCGCTCTGCTCGTTGCGACGGTCACAGCGATGGCTCCGGTGACGCTCACGGGCCTGCTGCTCATCCCGCTGGGCGTTTTCTGGCTGCCGGGACTCTACCAGATCGACTACGAGCTGCATGCGTTCGTGATCGAGAACGTCACCGGGACGCTGCTCTTTGCTCCGTGGGTCGCGCTCGCGGCGGCGGTCGTGGCGGGGTGCACGCTCGCGCTACGCCGCCGTACCCTCACGTCGTAAAGCGCCGGAGCGCCGCCGTCAGCGCTTGCTGATGACGTGGATGGCGCCTTGCGGGTGGCCCACGCCCCAGCGCTGCTGCGCCTCGGCCGCGTCGAAGTACTCCACCTGCTCGATGGAGGCGTGCGGGATGGAGCGCAGCATCTCCACCCCCGGCCCCAGCACGCGCCCGTCCTGGTACACGATGATGGGCGACTCGTCGGCCACCCAGTTGGCATCGCCGCGCGTCACGATGCGCATCGAGTTGCTGCCGCGCGCGCGCAGCCACTGCGGCCGGAGCGCCTGCACCAGGTCGAACGCGGTGCTCACGCGGGTGTTGGCCACCTCGTCGCGCGCGATGAGCCGGCGCCGGTCCGTGTTCGTGCGCGCCGCCGGCCGGGTTTCCGCCGCCAGGGTGCTCGGCATGCCGGCCACCGGCGCGGAGGCGGGCGCGGAGACCGTGTCCGTCGCCACGGCCACCTGCGCGACGCCGCTGCCGGCGGGCACGGCGGGCGCGGCGGCGAGCGTCGTCGTCGCGGGCGGTGTCGCGGGCGTGCCGGGCGGGAGCACGGCGCCGCCCACCTCGCGGATGGCGACGACGCGCGGCCGCTGCCCCTGCGCGGGGTACATGTCGGCCAAGCCGGCTTCCACGGGCATCCGCAGCACCCAGTTGCTGGTGATCCAGCGGCCGCCGGGGAGCCGCTGGAACTCCATCTTGCCGCCGGGAACGCCGCGCGGGCCCCGCACGGGCGGGCGCGTGTACTCGAACTCCATCTGCCGCAGCTCCGCGCTCGCGCGGTCCAGCCAGAGCACGCCCTGCACGTCGGGAACGCGCCGGCCGCGCACCGGCTCGAACGCCAGCCCGATCAGCCCGGGCGCGGGGGCGCCCTCCGTCCGCAGCCGAAAGCAGTGGTCCTCCAGGAACCGCTCGGAGAGCAGCACCTCGGCATCGGGCGCGGCGTACAGCACGCCTGCGGTGTCCCGCTCGATGAAGCCCGTCTGCGCCAGCCGTTCCGCGGGCACGGCCACGAACGGCTTGTGCGCCACGCCCTGCACCCGCCGCCGGTTGTCCACGGACAGCCGCCCGGAGCGGGGGTCCAGCTCGCGCTCGAAAAGCTCTACCGTGAAGCGGTCCAGCGGCGCCTGGCCGTTGGCGCTCACCAGGTCCAGCGCCTTGCGCACCTCGCCCCACACGACGGCCGTCTCCTCCCCTACGCCCGGCCGCAGCGCGCACCGCGTCTCCCCCTCCACCACGACGGCGTCCAGCACCACGCGCTGCCCGCCACCCACCAGCCGGTGCGTGACCTGCGCGCCCGCGGCCAGCGTCAGCGGCCCGCTGGTAGTGGCCGCATAGCCGATGCGCTCGGCGCGCAGCACGTAGCGGCCGGCGGCGGGTGCGCGCAGCGAAAAGCGGCCATTCGCGTCCGTCAGCGCGGAGTGCACGGTCCGGCCGGACTCATCCCGCAGCATCACCCGCGCGGAGGGCACGGGCGCCCCCGCCTGGTCGACGAAGTGCCCGCTGACGGACTGCGCGCGCAGGGGCGCCGAGAGCAGCAGGGCCAGGAGAACGGGGGCGAGGCGGCGGAGGATCATGGGCGGTCCGGGGATGCGGCGTGAGGACCCAGGGGCAGGTACGACTATACAATTGCTGTGGAGCGTGTTTTCTGACAGGCGCCACGCTCGAACCGGCTTCGCGGCCTTCTGCAGGGTCCCGCCGTTCATCCCTTGCCCTTGCGCGTCCCCGCCTTGCCGCCGACGTGGGCCCACAGCGCCTGCTCAAGGGTGGATGGCGTCCAGTCGCGGCCGAGCTGGTCCGCGCGGTCGCGGAGGGCGGCGGCGTACCTGGCGTAGTAGGCGGGCGAGAAGGCCAACGTGCCCAGCCCCGGAACCTGCGCCCCCACCAGCTCGTCGAAGAACGGGTAGACGTCCGGCGCGGCCGCCGCGGCGATGGCGGACGCGGTCGCGGGGCCCACGCCGGCGAGCTCGGCCAGGAGCGCGATGGGGCGCTTGGGATCAGGGATGGCGGCGAGCGCGGCGGTGCTGGTCTGCTCCACCGTCGCGGCCGGGTTGCCGCGGACCAGCACCAGGTTGCGCGGGCGAAAGATGCCGCGCGCCATCTTCCACTCCGTCACGCGCACCAGCTCGTCGTGCGTCACGTGCGGCGTCTTCCGCGACGTGATGGCGGCGCCCAGCTCCTCGCGATACCAGCGGTCCAGCTCCGGCAGCCGTGCCACACCCTGCCGCTCGATCACGGCCTCGTAGCTCTCCAGCGCGGCCTGCCAATCCTCCCGATCATCCGACTTCCACAGCGTCGCCACGCTCCGCCCTCCTTCATTGATCGCCCCATTGCGGAGCCGGAACCCGTCCGGCCCGGCGGGGCGATGATCCGCGCCCGATCCGTCCTGCCCGTGAACGGAATTCTTTCACGGGGCCCGCGCAACCCTCCGCTCAGATTGCAGGGCAAGAACGGTCCTCCAGCGGCCACCCGGCTGAGGGCCTGCATGTTTCGTCACGGACGGGTGCCGGCGCGGTCCGCAACTCCAGCAGAGCGAATGAATTCGCCGCAACGACTACACGAAGTCCGCCTGCGCGGACTGTCCGTCACGGGCGGGTGCCACGCCACCGGCGGAGTCCGTCGTTGAAGCAGTTGAAGCCCTCTTCGCAGAGCGCGGCAGCGCGAGACAGGGCTTATGGCGGTCCCAGCGGCGGGTTTACCCGCTCAGGCCGGAGGCATGTTCGTGGCTTGGCCCCGGCCGGAGCGAATGAATTCGCCGCTGGAAAATCGCGAAGTCCGCCTGTGCGGACAGGTCCGTCGCATTCGGCCCCGGCGCACCCTGGCCTGGTCCGCACGGGACCGGTGACGGTTATCCGCCACGGTGTACACGGGCGGCGTGCGGCACGAGCTGTCGGCGAAGGCCGACATCGCGGGTTCATTGCCGCGATTTCAATCGCCGGGGGACGGTGCCCGGCCGGGTGCACCTGCCGATCCCACACGGGGTCATCCACCCGCTCTCCCGCGCCGGGTGGCATGCGATTGGCGCATTGGCAGCCTCCCCGTACCACGCGGTGCGGCGCCGGGGGAGGGACGCGGCAGCCTTTCCCGGCAGTGATCGGCGCGTGACGGCCGGACGGGGGCGCGCCCCCACGTCCGGCCGCTGGCATCTCCAACGCGAGCGGACCGACGGTGCAGGCGGATCCCCAGCCCTTTCCCAGGCGCCACCGGTGGGCGGCCGCCCTGCTGCTGGGCGTCGCCGGCCTGCTGCTGAACCTGCAGCCGCTGCCCCTGTCGCCCGGCACCGACCTGGTGTTCGGCGGCGTGGCGTACCTGCTGGCCGCCGTCGCGCTGGGGCCCCTGCAGGGCGCGCTGGCGGCGGGCATCGCCAGCGTGGGCACGCTGTTCCTCTGGGGCCATCCCTACGCCTGGATCATCTTCGTCCTGGAGGCGCTCGTCGTCGGCTGGCTGGTGCGCAGCCGCGACCGGCGTCCCCTCGTCGCGAGCCTGATCTACTGGGCGGTGCTGGGCGTTCCCATCCTCTTTGCCACCTACTGGATGATCCTGGGCGTCCGCGGCAGCAGCGCGGCCGTCCTGTTCCTCAAGCAGCCGTTCAACGGGCTCATCTGCGCGCTGGCGGTGGAGACGCTGCTGCTGGTGCCCAGCGTGCGGCGGATGCTGGGCGTGCACGGGCGGCCCCCGGTGCGCGCGGCGCTGGCCGTGGTGGTGGCGCTGGCGGCCACGGTGCCCGCGCTGGCGTTCGGCGTGTGGACGGGGCGGCGCGAGTGGGACCGCGGGCTGGAGGTGACGCGCGAGCAGCTGCACCTGCTGTCGCAGGCGCACGCGGCGCGGCTGGAGCAGTACGTCCGGCTGCACGAGCAGGAGGTGCGCTCCGTCGCCCGCCTGGCCGAGCAGCGGGGGACGTTGGACGCGGCGGCGCTGCAGCGCGAGGTGACGGCCGCGCACGAGCAGTTTCCCGGCTTCGTCAACGTGTACGCGGCGGACGCGCGGGGGCGCACCATCGCCTTTCATCCCCTGCGCGGCGCCAGCGGCGAGTCGCTCATCGGCATCGACTTCAGCGGGCGCGACTACTACCGGCAGCTGCGCGCCACGCGGCGGACGGTCATCAGCGACGTGTTCCGCGGTTCGGTGACGGAAACGCCGCTCATCGTCATCGCCCATCCCATCCTGCTGGGCGACTCGCTGGCGGGGTACGTGCTGGGCGCGTTGGACCTGGACGCCATCCCCCCGCCCCAGCCCCCGCCGCCCAGCGAGGCGCGGATGCGGGTGGCGGACGCCGGCGGGCGCCTGGTGTATGACAGCCGCGTGCGCTACAGGCCCGGCGATCCGCCCCGCTCCGTGGCGGACTCGGCGGCGTTCCACGCGGTGGCCGGCAGCGGCGACCGCGCCACGCTCACCTACCAGCCCGGCGGCGCGCGGACGCCCGCGGGCGCGCAGGCGTCGCGGATGCTGGCGGGCAAGGCGCGCATCCCGTCGCTGGGGTGGTGGGTGTGGGCGGAGCAGCCGTTCGCGGCCGTGCAGGGGTTCGTGGCGGAGAGCTACGTGCGGCTGCTGTCGCTGCTCATTGGCGTGACGCTGGCGGCGCTGGCCGTGAGCAACGTGCTGTCGCTGGTGCTCGCGCGCCCCCTGCTGCGCATGCGCGCGGCGGCCACGGCGCTGGCGGCGGGGCAGCGGGGCGCGCGCGTGGGCCCGCTGCCGGCCGCGGCGCCAGCGGAGGTCGCACAGCTGGGGCGCGACTTCGACGACATGGCCGAGGCGCTGGCGGGGCGCACGGAAGAGCTGGAGGAGCTGGGGGAGATCGCGCGGTCGCTGGCCAGCACGCTGGAGACGGACGAGGTGCTGCGCCGGGTGACGGACGCGGCCGCGCGGCTGGTGGATGCGGACGGGTGCGTCATCGCCCTCACCACGCCCGGCGGCGAGACGCTGCGGCTGGCGGACCACTCGGTGGGGATGATGGCGTCGGTGGCGGGGCTGGAGCTGCCCGCGGAGGCGTCGCTGCTGGGATGGGTGGCGCGCCACGGCGAGGCGGTGATGCTGCACGACGTGATGGCGGACCCGCGGGTGGCGAAGCTCTCCGGCGGGCTCACGGAGGCGGGATCGGTGATCTGCGCGCCGCTGCGGGGGCGTTCGGGCGCGCTGGGGACGCTGCTGGCGGCGCGCTACCGCGGCGCGGACCCGTTCACGGAGGCGGACCTGCGCCTGCTGCAGCGCCTGTCGGGGCAGGCGGCCGTGGCGGTGGAGAACGCGCACCTGGTGGAGGCCGAGCGCCGCCGCGCGCGGGAAAGCGAGTCCATCCGCCTGGTGGCGCGGACGGTGTCGACGGTGCAGGGGCTGGAGGACACGCTGGAGATCGTGGCGCGCGAGGCGTGCGTCATCGTGGGGGCGGATTCGTGCCGGGTGCTGCTGCTGCGCGGCGACGGGGACGAGGTGGAGGTGGTCGCGACCTCCGGCGCCTCGCGGGACGCCGTGGGCTCCGTCCTCCCGGTGCAAGGCGAGCTGCTGGAGGCGCCCCTGCTGCGGGGGCGCGCCATGATCGTGGACGAGGGCACGGACCACGCCGCCTCCGTGCCCCTGCGCGTGGGCGACGAGACGCTGGGCGTGCTGGCGGCCACCCGCGACGACGCACCCTTTGGCGCCGAGGACGCGCGGCTGCTGGCGGCGTTCGCGGACCACGCGGCCGTGGCGCTGCGCAACGCCACGCTGCTGGAGGCGGCGCAGGCGGCGGCCCGCACCCGGGCGGAGTTCATCGCCACCATGAGCCACGAGCTGCGCACGCCCCTGAACGCCGTGCTGGGACACCTGCAGATCCTGGAGATGGAGATCCACGGCCCCCTCACGGCCGAGCAGCGCACGTCGCTGGGGCGCATCGACGCGGCGTCGCGGCACCTGCGCGGGCTCATCGAAGAGGTGCTGAGCTTTTCGCGGCTGGAGGCGGGGCGGGTGGAGACGCACGTGGAGACGGTGGACCTGTGCGCGCTGGGCGGCGAGGTGGCGGCCGTCATCGAGCCGCTGGCCTCGCAGAAGGACATCGCCTTCCACCTGGAGACGTGCGAGCCGCACCCGGTGATCCGCACGGACCCCGACAAGGTGCGGCAGATCCTCATCAACCTGGCCGGCAACGCCGTCAAGTTCACGGACCGCGGCGAGGTGCGCATCGGCGTGCAGCCGCGCGGCGACGGCGCGGCGCTCTCCGTGCGCGACACGGGGCCCGGCATCGCGGCGGAGGACCAGGAGCGCGTGTTTCGCCCGTTCGAGCAGCTGCACACGGGGTTCGCGCGGCCGCACGGGGGCACGGGGCTGGGGCTGTACCTGTCCGGCCAGTATGCGCGGATGCTGGGCGGCACCATCGAGGTGGACAGCCAGCCCGGCCGCGGCAGCACCTTTACCCTCGTGCTCCCCGCCGAGCCGCCCGAGGACCCCGCCGCCGCGCTGGCGGACGCGCCCGAGGAGACGGCGGGCGGGATGATGACCGGCCCCGCGCGGGACGCGGCGGATTGA
>DATING010001450.1:0-5425 GCA_035474555.1 Longimicrobium sp.
GAGCTCGTCCAGCAGCGCCTCCACGGAGGTGCGGATGGGGCCCCTGCGCCCGCCCGGCTTGCGGCCGCGCTCCACGATCAGCAGCAGCTCCGCGCCCGGCTGCTCGTGCGCGAACGACTGGATGTAGCGCAGCGCCCGCTGGCGTGCCGTCTCCGGCCCCTCGCCCTGCAGGTCCAGCCGGCGCGTGGGCGGAAAGTGCCGGGCCTCGTACTCGCGCGAAAGCTCGTTCAGCCGCATCGGCCGTGCATCCCGTTGCCAGAGTGAAACATCCGCCCGGAACAACGCATGGACGGGGCCGCATCCCGCACAGGCAACGAGGAGGACGGGACCAACATCGCACGGAAGGACGGAAGTGCCAAGTACCAAGTGCCCAGGGGTTGTTACTTGTCACCAGGCACTTGTCACCTGGCACTCCTGCGGAACGCCGATTGCACCCGAGCGCCCTCCAGCGACAAACCGCGTGCACTGCAAAAGGAGGCTTACGATGCGCTACGACCGGGGATACGGCCGCGACTTTCAGGCCGGGCGCGGCGGGGGGCAGGGTCCCATGCGCGGATACGACTTCGGGCTGCGCGGGTTCAGCGACACGGCGCCGGAGCGTACGCCCGTGCGCATGCGCTACGTGGGCGGCCAGGGCGGGGGCGGATACGACCGCGGCTACTACGGCCGGCCGGCGTTCCCCAACCGCGTGACGCAGCGGTACAACCGGGAGTACGTGCACCCCGAGCCCAACCAGCTGCGCACCAACTACGCGCCGTTCGGCGGGGACTTCGACGAGCGCATCGTGGATTCCACCGGCTACTGGCGGCCGTACTCCACGCAGGGCGGCTCCAACACCATGCGCGGCGGCGGCCTGCCCATGGGCTGGGAGCGCGAGGCGGACTACGCGCGCTACGACCGCGCGTACCGCGGCTACGGCCGCGACTTCTACGGCCCCATGCGCTGACCCGCGCAGGGAACGACGGACGAACGGAGGGGCGGCGCACCATCGGATGCGCCGCCCCTCCTCCGTCAATCCCGCTATTCCCTACTCCCTGTTCCCTGGCAGTTCACGCCGCCCGTCCCCCGCCCCGCGCATGCCCGCGCCCCCCGCGCGGATCCACGCGATACCGACGCCGCCGGCCGCGCCTGCGCCGCTTCCACCCGTCCAGCGACACCACCCCATCGCCCTCTTCTTCCTCGTAGGCCATCTCGACCACGGGCGCGGGCCGGTCCGCGCGCCGCTCGGCGGTGCGGTGGGCCCGGCGCCGCTCGCGCTCCAGCTCGTCGAACACCTGCTCCGCCGGCGCCTCCCACACCGTGGACAGCGTACCGATCAGCGTCGCCATCCCCTGCGCGATGGTGTCGGCGTGGCGCCCGTCGTCCTCCATCCGCAGCGACGCGGGCATGGGACAGCTCGGCCCGTCGTACGATCCCGACCGGTCGCGCGCCCGCTCGATGCGCACCCCCGCCGCCGTGACGATGCGCCGCGCCGCGTACCGCCGGCGGTGCAGCCGGCGGCCAGCGCACAGCCGCTGCAGGTGGGCGCGCCACGTGTCGCCGCCGGACGCGCTCTCGGAGAGCAGCCACACGGCCGCGTACAGCTCCGCGAACACGCGCACGTCGATCTGTCGCACCGTGTCGGGCGGCAGCATGGCGAGATAGTCGAGAAATGCGAGAATTCGCCGCGGACGGGCGAGGAGAAACAGGACGACTTCCTGGCAGCCGCGCCGGTGGTTGCAGTCGGCGCAGGCGGGGACGATGATGCGGGCGTCTTTTCTTCGGCCGCCGCGGGCCTGGGGGATGACGTGTTCACGGGTGAGGGGCCGGTCCGGGGCCGCGGGGGCCCGGCAGTACACACAGCTTCCGGTCTTGATGCGGTGCTCCAGCTCGCGCTGCAGTGCTCCGCCTGATCCGTTTCCTCGCACGTAGGCTCCCGGTGGGGAAGGAGGCGGCGGAAACGAGTTCCGCCCTGTGTGCGTCCGCGGCGCCGACTTCGCGAGCTGCGCGCGCGGATGGTGGCCGTCTGGTGGAAACGTAAGGAAACTTCGGTGCCAGGAATGCCCTTCACGCGTATCAGGCGTGCGGCATCCCCGTACCGATTGTACCGCGCCTCGGGTGCATGGGTTTCAGGGTCGGTCCGTGAGGAGGGTGTAACCAGGGATTGCGATCCGGGCCGCCGATCGCCCCTGCCCTGCACAATATGTAGTGCCCCGCGTCCGCGCAACAAAATTATTGTTGGATGACGAACGACGCCCGCGGACGGATGTACACGGGCGGGTTCTGGCGGATCTGCGGTCAGCGGGTCAGACGCAGCAGGAATGCGAGCCAGCGGGGGCGGCGCGCCCGAGCGGCACGGAAGGGCGCCGCATCGGTTCGTACGGGGATGGACACGCCGGCCGCACGAAGTGCCTGGTCGCGCAATGGATTCTCCAGCCGTTCCCGTACATCGGTGGCGTTCGTCATCATCGTCAGCCTTTACGATTGGATCAATCGGAAGCCGTATCGGCGACGACTGAGCAGCGCCCGCCGGGCCGCTGCTCATCCCGCCGTCTGCGCCTGGGCCACCGTATCCGCGGACAGGCGCCGGCGACCGGCCACGAAGACGATCACCAGTCCCGCGACGGCGCCCACGATGCCGATGAGCCCGGCCGTGCTGCGCCCCCGCAGGGCGAGCAGCATCCCGCCACCGATGGTGACCAGCGTCACGGCCAGCGCGCACCAGAGCCCCGCCCACGACAGGCGGATGAGCGAGCGCTCCATGGCGCGGCGGTGCTCCGCCTCGCGCTCCGCCCAGTCCACGATGCGGGCGGCCATGCCCGGAAGCATGTGGTCGTACTCGCGCATGGTGTCCGGCAGCGGAATGGGCCCTTCCAGCTTCATCAGCCGGCGGGCGCGGGACCCGGTTCCCCCGGGAAACACCAGCGCCCCCCGCGCGAGGTCCAGGCGCACCGGCGGCACGGCGCCATCGCACCCCTTGCCGAGCCCATCCGGCTGCGGCTCGCTATTCCGGCGCTTGCCCATACTCGCGCCACGCGGCCTGGGAGGCACGCGCCCAATCGTGCTGCAGGGCCAGCAGGTCGCCGCGCGGCCCCTGGGAAAAGCGGCCCCGGTAGCGGGCCAGCGTGCCGCCCAGGTCCAGGACGTGCGCGGCGCCGAACAGGAAGGCCGAAAAGCCGCGCCCTCCGGGGTTGAGACGATCGAAGATCCGGTTCATGGTGTGCCCTGGGTGCGGGTGAACTGGATGCTGCTCACGGATGCAACGATGTACCCATCCGCCCGCCTTGTCAACGGAGTGAACACCCATCGTGCCAACTCCGCCACCAGCCGTAAGCACTTTTTGCGATCCGTACGCGCGGTGGTCGAAAAGGTGAGGCGCCGGGACGAAAAACCGCCCGCGGGGAGCATCCCCGCGGGCGGTTTTCGTCGTTCTCCGGCCTTCGTCGAGCCCGTGACGGGCTCAGCGCGTCAGTACCACTGCGTGAGGTCCACGCCCTGGTAGTAGAACTTGATGATCTCGTCGAAGGTGGCGCCCTTCTCGGCCATGCCGGTGGCACCGGTCTGGTTCAGGCCCACGCCGTGGCCCCAGCCGCCGCCGAACGCCTCGAAGCCGATCTCGCCCGTCTTCTTGTCCACCACCGGCTCGATGACGAACAGCGTGCTCAGCAGGCTGGCCTGCGCGCCGCTGGCGTTGATGTACTTGAGCGACGTGCGGATGCGGTCCTTGGTATCCGTGAACGTGCCCGCGTCCGTCACGTACTCGATGAGCTTCACGCGGCCGCTGTTGCTGCGCTCCAGCACGTTGATGGCGTGCACCCGGCCCACCGGCTGCCCGGCGAAGACGGAGATCACGTCGCTGATCTCGTCCGCCGTCCACTCGAAGCTCCAGCGGTGGTAGCGGCTCCAGTCCCCCTCGAAGTCGCCGTTGCGGTTGCCGCGCAGCTTGTTGGCGCCGTGGGCGTTCTTGAGCGAGTCCAGCACGTTGCCCGAGTTGCCGCGCTGCTGGTCGATCACGCCGCGCAGGTAGGGAACGGGGGCGGAGTTGTACACGTCCTCGTTGTTGGCCGTGGCGCCACCGCTGGTGCTGAAGAACAGCGCCTCGATGAGCGCGCCGTTGTACGTGGCCACCAGGCCGCGCGTCTCGTCCACCGCCTGCGAGCTCACCGGGTGCTCGGCCGCATAGCCGCCGTACACCTGGTCGGTGGTGGTGGCCAGCATGTCGTAGCCATCGCTGGCGCGCTTGCCCAGCCCGCGCATGGCGTACGTCCGCGCGGCGATGGCCTGCGCCTTCTGCGCCTCCAGCTCGTCGTACACGGTGGGGGGCAGCTCGCGCGGCACCACGCCGTACAGGTACTGCTCGATGGGCAGCTCGTTGACGCCGGCCAGCGTGCCGCTGCCGTTGATGCGCACCTCGGCCACGCCGCGGTACGGCGCCGTCCCGATGGTCACCAGCCCGTCCGACGAGGTGAGCACCACCGGGCCGCTGCTCAGCACCTGCTGCGAGCCCGTGTCCACGCGGTACTGCGTGATGCCCGTGGTCACCGTCACCAGCTTCCAGAACGAATCCGTGCCGGCCAGCCCCTGCGCGATCACCTGGTTGCGGTAGGTGTTGCGCACGCCGAACGCCGCGTTGGACGCGAAGTCGCCGATGTACAGGCGCGTGCACGCCGGGATCACCTCCGTCAGGGTCGCGTGGCCCAGCGCCTCGGCCCGGGCCTTGTGCGCGGCGATGGCCGTGGCGGTTCCGCAGGCCACCTGCAGGCGGTAGCGGGTCACGCTCACGGAGCCGGCTTCCAGCGTCACGGTGGCCTGCACGCCGCCGGTGCCGGAAAGCAGCACGCCCCCCGTGGTCTTGTTGGTGATCGTCCAGTCCGCCGCGCTGCCGATGCGCACCGACGAGGCCGTGGGGATCACGCCGATGCGGATGTTGCCGTTCCACGCCTGGGCGGAAACGTCTTCGTCCAGCCGGGCGCCGCCCGCGGGGCTGGCCAGCCCGGTGGGGTCGCCGTCCACGCAGGCGCCCAGGCCAAGCAGCAGCGCCGCCGCCGGGACCAGCCGCCGGATACGGGTTGAAATCATGGAAGATGGGGGGTGTGCGGGGTGGAGTTCGGCACGCGGCACGCGCGCAGAGGGAACCCACACGTACACATCTTTTCCCCCGTTTGTCAACCTCCTGAGCAAATCCCGGGACCGTATCCACGCCCGGCAAGAATACGGAAAATCCCGTCGTAACCGCATCATCGGCGCGCCTGGGCACTCGAATCGGCGCAACTTCATGCCGCGGAACGACTTCGCCTCGGCCAGGCACAGGGGCGCTGAACGCAGCGTGGAATCGGCCATCCGGCGTACATGGCGGAGCGGATGACGGGAGGCCGCGTTGCCCCGTCTTTTCCTCTGCGTCCTCGTTCTGTTCTCTGCGCCCTCTGCGTGAAACTGCCGTTTCCTT
>DATING010001451.1:0-2186 GCA_035474555.1 Longimicrobium sp.
TTGCAGGATTTGAGATGAATTCGCCGCAACGACGGCGGAAAGCCCCACAAACAGCGTGGGGCTTCACCAGCGACGGCATCGAGTGACGCGCGCGGGAGCCCGTTGGATGTGTATACCCTCTCCCACGCAGTTTGTGGGAGAGGGTGGCGAGGAACGAGCCGGGTGAGGGCCACCGCCGGCCCGTGCCGCATAGCCATGGACCCGCATGACGTCGTAGATTCCGCATCTCCGCGCCCCATGCCGACCTACCGCCTTCGACCCCATCCCGGATGACGGACGCAGCCCCCACCACGGAAGAGCGCGCGCGGCGCAGCCTGGGCTCCAGCGGCGACGCCATCTACCGCATGGTGCAGCGGGCCGTCCAGGCGCGGCACCCGGGCGGCGGCACGCTGGTGGATGTGGGGTGCGGATCCGGCGGGCTGTGGCCGCACGTGCGCCCCTGCTTCGCGCGCTACGTGGGCGTGGACGTGGTGCGCTACGACGGCTTTCCCGCGGAGGGCGAGTTCCACGCGCTGGACCTGGACCGCGGCGAGGTGCCCCTGCCGGACGGCATCGCGGACGTGGCGGCCGGGGTGGAGACCATCGAGCACCTGGAGAACCCCCGCGCCTTCGTGCGGATGCTGGCGCGGCTGGCGCGCCCCGGCGGCTGGGTGATCGTCACGACGCCCAACCAGCACAGCCTGCTCTCCAAGGGCACCTTTCTCCTGCGCGGCGAGCACGTGCACTTCCAGGACGCGTCCTATCCCGCGCACATTACGGCCCTGCTGGCGGCGGACCTGCGGCGGATGGCGGCGGAGTGCGGGCTGACGGACATCGGCATCGAGTACAGCGGCGCGGGGCGCATCCCGGCCACGCCCCGGCACTGGCCCGGCGCGCTGACGCGCCTGCTGCCGCGCGCGTTCTCCGACAACCTGCTGCTGGCCGCGCAGAAGCCGCATGGCTGAGACGCTCCCCCCCGCGCCCGCCTGGTTCCGCGCCGCCCGCGCCGTCGTTCGCCGGCTCCCCGCGGGCCGCTTTCGCGCGTTCAACCTGCTCGCGCGCGCGCCGCTCCCCCCGTTCACGGACCGGCTGGGGGCGGAGGCGGGGCGGATGGCGTACCGCTGCGACCTGCGGGACATGGTGGCGCGCGAGATGTGCCTGACGGGCGCCTACGCGCCCCTGGAAGCGGCCCTGGTGCGCGCGGCGCTCCCCGCGGGCGGCACCCTGGTGGACGTGGGCGCCAACATCGGCTTCTTCACCCTCGTGGGCGCGGCGTGCGTGGGGGCGGCGGGGCGGGTGGTGGCGCTGGAGCCGGACCCCCGCATCGCGGATGTGCTGCGGCAGAACGTGGCCATGAACGGGCTGCCCCAGGTGCGTGTGCTGCAGGCGGCCGCCGCGGACATGGCGGGGACGGCCGTGCTGGCCGGTTTTTCCGAGGACGGGGGGAACTGGGGGACGTCCTCCCTCGCCCACGCCACGCCGGCCGGAGCGCCCGCGTTCGAGGTGCGCTGTGCCCCCCTGGACCAGCTGCTGGACGAGGCGGAGGTGGCGTCCGCGGACCTGGTGAAGGTGGACGTGGAAGGCGCGGAGCACCGGGTGCTGCGGGGCATGCGCGACGGGCTGCGGGCGGGCCGCTACGGGTGCGTGATGGTGGAGATGCACCCGTGGGAGCACGCGGACTTCACGGCGGAGCTGGACGAGATGGCGGAGGAGATGCGCTCGGCGGGGTACACGGGGTGGCTGGTGGAGGAATCCACGGCGGCGGCGAGGCGTGCGTACTACGGCGCGCACGCGCTCCCGTCGCTGCGCCCGCTGGATCCGCACGACGTGCCGACGCCGTGGCCGCACGTGCTGTGGACGCTGCCGGGTCGGGAGATCGCGTGAACACGGCCGCCCACTCGCTGCCCTACGCCACGCCGTACGGCGCCGGCCGCGCGAAGCCGAAGCGCCCCTTTCCATGGGTCCCGGCGTTCATCGTCTTCCAGCTGCTCTGCCAGATGGTGCTCATCCTGGGCGACATCGGCTGGGCGCGGATGGTGGTGCGGATGGCGGCGTTCGGCGCGAGCCTGGCGCTGGTGGTGGGGCTGCGCGGCCGAGGCGGGGCGCATCCCGCGGCGGGGATGGCCATGGGCGTGATCGCCGTGCTGGCCATCTGCGTGTTTCATCCCGAGACGCGCAGCCTGGTGGGCGGCGTGGCGCAGCTGGGG
>DATING010001452.1:0-4566 GCA_035474555.1 Longimicrobium sp.
CATCGCCAAGATCATGGCGTGGGACCTGGCGGACTGGAACATCGGGCTGGAGGTGCAGCGCGCCCTGGACGCCGTGGGCGACTCGCTGGGCACGGACCTGCTCCCGTTCTATCCCGATTCCGGGCTGACGATCCTGGGCGCCGACGGCAACTGGCAGGGCCGCGGCGCCGATCTGCCCGCCGCGCCCGCGCCGGCCGCCCTCCCCCGCGTTTCCGGCCCCGTGCCCCTGCCGGACGTGCCGCCGCTCGCGCTGGAGCTGCTGGAGAGCGCGTCCGCGTCGCACGCCAGCAACTCGTGGGTCATCGGCGGGTCGCGGACGCGCTCGGGCAAGCCCATCCTGGCCAACGACATGCACCTGGCGCTGCGGGCGCCCGCCATCTGGTACCTGGCGGCCCTGCACGGCGGCGGCATCAACGTCACGGGGATGACGCTCCCCGGCGTCCCCGTCGTCGTCGCCGGCCACAGCGACCGCGTGGCGTGGGGCTACACCAACGCCATGGTGGACGACGTGGACCTGTTCGTGGAGCAGGTCGATCCCGCGAACCCCAACCGCTACCGCATCCCCGGCGGCTGGGCAGACATGACCGTCCGCCCCGAGACCATCCAGGTCAAGGGCGGCCAGCGCGTGGTGCAGCAGGTGCGCACCACGCGCCACGGCCCCGTCCTCAGCGACGTGGACAAGCGGGGCGGCGACCGCGTGCTGGCCATGCAGTGGACGGCCTACGCGCCCTCCACGGAGGTCGTGGCGCTGCTGGGGATGAACCGCGCCCGCAACGCGGACGAGTTCCTGCGCGCCCTGGCCGGCTTCAACAACCCGCACCAGAACGTGGTCTACGCGGACGCGGACGGGCGCTTCGGATACTGGATGGCGGGGCGCGTCCCCGTCCGGCGCGGCGGCAACGGGCTCCTTCCCGTGGCGGGGTGGACGGGGGAGGGCGACTGGACGGGGTGGCTGGATTTCAATCAGCACCCGCACGTGCAGGAGCCGGCGGACGGCTTCGTGGTCACGGCCAACAACCGCCAGGTGGGCGCGTCGTATCCGCACCACATCACCGCCAACTGGGCCGAGCCGTGGCGGGCCGTGCGCATCCGGCAGCTGGTGGAGGCGGGGCGCGGGCTCACGGCGGCGGACGTGCTGGCGCAGCAGATGGACGTGCGCGACGTGTGGGCCCTGCGCCACCTGCCGCGCGCCGTGGCCGCCGCCGACCGCGCGGGGCAGGCCGATGCCGCCCGCGAGCTGCGCGCGTGGAACGGCGAGGCGCGGGTGGATTCGCGGGGGGCGGCGCTCTTCTACGTGTGGTACGAGGAGCTGCGCGTCCGCGTGGGCGCCGACGAGTTCCGCGGCAAGCCGGTCTACTTTCCCCGCCCCGCCATGGACCGCGTGCTCGCGCGCGGCGGCGGCGCGTGGGTGGACGACGTGAAGACGGATTCCGCCGAGACGCTGGCCGGGCTGGAGGCCGACGCCATGCGCACCGCCGTGGAGCGGGTGGGGCAAAAGCGCTGGGGCGAGCTGCACACCACGCACATCGACCACCCCATGGGCGTGGTGCCGGCGCTGAACCGCGCGTTCAAGCTGAACATCGGCCCGTTCCCCAACGCGGGGGCGCTCCACACGGTCAACGTGAGCGGATGGAGCGGGGCGCGGCCGCCGTACAGCAACGCGTACGGCAGCAGCCAGCGGCACGTGGTGGACATGGCGGACCCCGACGGCTCCGGCGGATTCGTGATCCCCACGGGCCAGAGCGGCAACCCGTTCTCGCCCCACTACCGCGACCAGACCCCGCTCTGGCGCGAAGGCCGCCTGTGGCTCATCCCGCTGGACCGCGGCAAGGCCGAGGCCCGCGCTGTCCGCCGCATGACCCTGCGCCCGGCGAAGTAGACGGGGCACGGCAGTGCGAAAGTGCGAAAGTGCGAAAGTGCGAAAGTGCGAACCCCGGACGGCGCTGCCGTCCGGGGTTCGCGTTTCTCCACCCCCCAACCCCCGCGTTGTTTTCCTGAGGGAGGCGCCGCCGATACCATCCCATGCCGGCTCCCTGGCGCCGACCGAAGGATCTACCCGCCCGCCGCAAGACCGCCGCTCACCCGCACGGCCCTTCCCCCCACCGGATTCCCGCGGACCCTCCCGGCCGACGCCCCCCGCTCCACGCACGGATCTCCCCCGCGACGGTGTCTGCGGAGGCGGACAGTGTGACGTTGTAGCCGCGAATTCATTCGCTCCCGTCTCGATCCCCGCTCCTGTCTCTCATCACACCGTCTCTCATCACACCGTCTCTCATCACACCGTCTCTGTCCTCTTGCTCTCGTCTTATCTCGCCAACGCAACAAGAAGCCTCACCCCCGACGCGCCGGGGGTGAGGCTTCTCATCGATCATCCCGCCGCCGTCCTGCCCCGCCCGCGCCGCGCCGGTCGCAACCGTGCCGCAAAACTCGCCCGCGACGGTGTCCGCGGAGGCGGACAGTGTGAAGTTGTAGCCGCGAATTCATTCGCTCCCTTCCCGGCTGCGACTCTCTCCCTTCTGTCCTTCCGGGCTGCGATTCTTCCCGTCTTTTTCGCGCCCGGCGCCGATCCTCTTCGGCGCCGGGCTTTCTGCTCGCGACGGAGCGAACATCACTCCTTGATGAACTTCTCCAGCTCGCGCGTGAACTCGCGCGGACGCTCCCAGTGCAGCGCGTGGCCCGTCTGCGGGTACACGCTCAGCGTCGCGTTGGGGATGGCGGCCACGAGCGCATCCTGGTCCGCGCGGAGAAAGATGCCGTCCTGGTCGCCCCAGACCACCAGCGTGGGCGTCTGGATCTCCCCCAGCCGCGGCGCGTTCACCGTGCCGATGAGCCCGTCCAGCGCGCCCTTCCACACGTCCGCGGTCAGCTTGCGGCTCTCCGCCACCACCGTGTCCAGGAACGGCTGCGGCACGGGATAAAAGATGGTGCTCGCCTGGAACTCGTAGACGAAGGTGGAGTCCACGGGATCCGTCAGCGTCTGCACGAAGTCGTTCAGCCCCACGATCACCTCGTTCCCGGCGACCGTCCCCGAACCGATCAGCACCAGCTTCTCCACGCGCTCCGGGTAGCGGATAGCCACCGTCTGCGCCACGAAGCTGCCCATCGAGTGCCCCACGACCGTCGCGCGCTCGATGCCCAGCGCCTCCATCAGGGCATCCACGTCCGCCGCGTAGTCGTCACCGGTGTAGCTGCCGGGGCGGTCGCTGTCGCCGTGGCCGCGCTGGGAGAGGGCGATGGCGCGGTACTTGGGCGCCAGCAGCGGCAGCACGCGGCTGAACGAGTACCACGAGTCCGTGTAGCCGTGCAGCAGGATGACGGGCTCGCCGTCCGCGTGCCCCGTCTCGGCGTACTGAAGCCGCACGCCGCTGGGCAGCGTGACCTCGCGCAGCTGCACGTCGTTCGCGGCGGTGGCGGCGAGGTCGTTCCGCTCCGCATCGCGCGGCGCGGCGACGTGGGCGGGATTGGAATCGCACGCCGCGGCCAGCACCAGGACGGCGGGCAGCGCGAGGCGATGGAGCCGGGTGCGGATATCGAGTAAACGCATGGGAGTCGGATTGCGAGAGGCGGGGCAGCGCCGGGAATCGGCGAAACGCATGGCAATCGTAGCCCCGCCGCGTCTCACCAGCGTCGCAACGCGTTTCCCGCGCGGTGACGCCGCCCCCAAAACGCCAGAAAGCCCCGCGATCCGCGCGAGGCTCCCCTGTCCGAGCTCCGCCAATGTGCACCCGGACGGCGTGCGGCAGGAGCTGTCGGCGAAGGCCGACATCGCGCTTTCATTGCCGCGATTTCAATCGCCGGGGCTCGGGGCCCGCCACCGCTCTCATCGGTGATGCGGACGCCCCCTCAGCCGATCCTCCCCTCACCCGCGGTCCTCACACCCACACCGTGAACACGGCAACCTCCGGCGGCGCGCCCAGCCGCACGGGCACCACCGACGTGCCGATGCCCCGCGACACGTACAGCGGCACCCGGCCCGCATCGCGGAACCAGCCGCGGACGTAGCGCCCGCTCCCCCGCGGCAGCACGGGCGTCCACCCCAGCACGTTCACCTGCCCGCCGTGCGTGTGGCCGGACAGCATCATCGTGATCCGCGACGCATCGGCCGCCGCCGGCGCCCCGCCATCGAACGGGAGCGGCGGCAGGTCCAGCCGGTCGCGGTGCTCCGGGCAGTGCGCCAGCAGCAGGTGCGCATCCGCCGCATCCCCGCCCGCGAACGCCCGCCGCGCGTCCGGCCGGCCACCGACCAGGTCGTCCAGCCCCGTCACCCGCAGCGCCCGGCCACCCACGTCGTGCACGGCCGATTCGTTCACCAGCAGCCGCCCGTTCGCGCGGCGGTAGACGTCCGCCAGCTCGCCGGTGTCCACGCCGCTCCAGTGCTCCCAGTTGCCCAGGATGGCGTACTTGGGCGTGCGCGGGTCGAACAGCGCAAGCAGCTCGGCGAACGTGCCCAGCCGGTCCGCGCGGTCCACGGAATCGCCCGTGAACAGCACCAGGTCCGGCCGCAGCGCGTTCACCCGCGCGGCCATACGCCGGTGCATCGCATCCACCGACTTCAGGTGAAGGTCG
>DATING010001453.1:0-15999 GCA_035474555.1 Longimicrobium sp.
GCCCGCGTCAAGCGCGCCGGAGAGCCGGAGCGCGGCGGGGACGTTGTACGAGGCGCTGCCCGGCTGCAGCCGGTCTAGGAACCACAGCCGCTCCTGCGCGAACGAGGCGGGCGCCGTGCGCGTCCGGCTCATCTGCTCCAGCAGGATGCGGCGCAGCCGCTCCTGCTTTTCGCTGCGCGACAGGGCACCGGCGGACTCGTGGGTCATGGTCATCGGATTGTTCGCTCGCATCAGGAGTCGCCGGCCAGCAGCCGGTCCAGCTCTTCGTCGGAAAGCCCGTCCAGGGTCGCCAGCAGGCTCTGCGGGCTGTCGGCGGCGCCGATCCCGGGGAACACGGCGGCATCCGCCATCGCGGCGGCGGCGCGCGCAGAGACCAGCCCCGCCAGCCCCTCCACCGTGGGCGCCTCGAACAGCGCCCGCAGGGGCAGGTCCACCCCCAGCTCCTGCCGGACGCGCGAGACCACCCGCGTGGCCAGGAGCGAGTGCCCGCCCAGCTCGAAGAAGTTGTCGTGCACGCCCACCCGCTCCACCCGCAGCAGCTCCGCCCAGATCCCCGCCAGCGCCTCCTGCTCAGGCGTGCGCGGGGCCTCGTAGTCCTCCCCCGCCCCGCCCTGCGCCGGCGCGGGGAGCGCGCGGCGGTCCAGCTTGCCGCTGGGCGTGAGCGGCAGCCCCTCCAGGGCCATGAAGGCGCCCGGCACCATGTACTCGGGAAGGCTGCCCCGCAGGTGCGCGCGCAGCTCCGCCGGATCCGCCGTGCCGGTGACGTACGCCACCAGCCGCCGCTCCCCGGGCGCGTCCTCGCGCGCCACCACGGCGCAGTCCGCCACGGCGGGGTGCTGCCGCAGCACCGACTCCACCTCGCCGGGCTCCACCCGGTACCCGCGGATCTTGACCTGCTGGTCCGCGCGGCCCAGGTACTCCAGCTCGCCGCGCGCCAGCCAGCGCGCCCGGTCGCCCGTGCGGTACATCCGCCATCCGCCGCCCGCGAACGGGTCCGGGACGAAGCGCCCGGCGGTGAGGCCGGGGCGGCCCAGGTAGCCGCGCGCCACCTGCGCGCCGCCCACGTACAGCTCCCCCGGCACGCCAACGGGCGCCGGCCGCAGCCCGGCATCCAGCACGTACGTCCGCGTGTTGGCCACGGGCGCGCCCACGGGCGGCAGGGGGCTCCACGCCGCGGAGGCCGCCGGCAGCGTGTGCGCCGTGGCCACGTGCGTCTCCGTGGGGCCGTAGTGGTTGATGAGCCGGCAGCCGGGGATGCCGTCCAGGAACGCGGCGATCTGCGGGGTGGCGGCCAGCTGCTCGC
This sequence comes from Longimicrobium sp., assembly GCA_035474555.1. Classification (GTDB taxonomy): domain Bacteria; phylum Gemmatimonadota; class Gemmatimonadetes; order Longimicrobiales; family Longimicrobiaceae; genus Longimicrobium. Next base: position 1,304 of record DATING010001453.1, read on the forward strand.
CGGCCGTGACCACCTCGCGCAGGGCCAGGGCGGGCGCGCCGCCGCGGGCCGCCTCGGCCAGGGACTGCAGGGCCACGAAGGGAAGGAACAGGCGCTCCACCCCGTGGCGGGCCAGGTGAAGGAGCAGCCGGTCCGGGTCGCGGCGCAGCGCGTCGTCCACCAGCACGAGCGTGCCCCCCCAGGCCAGCGTGGCCGCGATCTCCTGGAACGAGACGTCGAAGCTGAGCGAGGCGAACTGCAGGGTGCGGCGGGGCCCCGGGCCCGTGTCGCCGGCCCGGTGCCACTCCACCAGGTTGGCCAGGGCCCCGTGCGGCATCCCCACGCCCTTGGGGGTGCCCGTGGAGCCGGAGGTGTAGAGGACGTAGGCCAGGTTTTCGGATACCGCCCCGCCCACCGGGTTCTCCGCCCGTCCGCAGCCGATCTCCGCCCCGTCCGCGTCCACGGCGACGACGCGGACGCCGGGCAGCGGGGGGAGCGACGCGCGCAGGGCATCCTGCGTTACGAGCACGGGAAGGGCGGCGCTGGCGGCCATGTACGCCAGCCGCTCCGCGGGATAGGCGGGGTCCAGCGGCACGCAGGCGCCGCCCGCCTTGAGGACGGCCAGCACGGCCACGAGGGTCTCCACGCCGCGCTCCAGGCAGATCCCCACGGGCGCGTCCGGCCGCACGCCCAGGCCGACGAGGTGGTGCGCCAGGCGGTTGGCCCGCTCGTTCAGCGCGCGGTACGAGACCGTCTCCCCGTCGTGGACGACGGCGGGCGCGTGGGGCGTGCGCTCCACCTGCGCCTCGAACAGGCCGTGGGCCAGGACGCCGGAGACCCGCGCCCCCGTCGCGTTCCACCCGTTCGTCACCAGGGCGCGCTCCGCCGGGGCCAGCAGGTCCAGCCGCGACAGGGGCAGGTCCGCGTCGTCCGCCACCTGCTCCAGCAGCCGCTCCAGGTGCCCCAGCATCCGCACGGCCGTGCCGCGGTCGAAGAGGTCCGTGGCGTACTCCAGGGTGGCGTGCAGGCCGTCCGCGCGGGGCGCCAGGGCCAGCATCAGGTCGAACTTGCTCGTCCCGGCGCGCGGCTCCAGCCGGCGAGCCTCCAGCCCCGGAAGCGCCTCGTCCGGGCCCTCGGCGCCCTCGTAGACGAACATCACCTGGAAGAGGGGCGCGTGGCCCAGCGAGCGCTCCGGCTGCAGCGCCTCCACCAGCCGCTCGAAGGGCAGGTCCTGGTGCTCCCACGCGCCCAGCGTCGTCTCCCGCACCCGCCGCAGGACGTCGCGGAAGGCGGGGTCGCCGGACAGGTCCGTCCGCAGCACGAGCGTGTTGACGAAGAAGCCTACCAGCGCCTCCACCTCGTGGCGCGTGCGTCCCGCCACGGGGCTCCCCACCGCCACGTCGTCGCTGCCGGCCCCGCGGCCCAGCAGCACCTGGAAGGCGGCCAGCAGCACCATGTACGGCGTGGCGCCCTCCGCCCGGCCCAGCGCCTCCAGCCGGCCGGCCAGGGCGGCGGGGAGCCGGATGCGCTCCTGCGCGCCCCGGTGGCTCTGCACCGCCGGACGCGGGCGGTCCAGGGGCAGCTCCAGCAACGCGGGCGTGCCCGCCAGCCGGTCCGTCCACCAGGCGAGCTGCCGGTCCAGCACCTCGCCCCGCAGTTGCGCGCGCTGCCACACGGCAAAGTCCGCGTACTGCACGGCCGGCTCCGGGAGCGCGGGCGCGGTCCCGTCGCGGAAGGCGGCGTACGCCGCCGCCAGCTCGCGGAAGAAGACGCCCAGGCTCCACTCGTCCGCCGCGACGTGGTGCACGCACAGCAGCAGCACGTGGTCCTCCTCCGCCAGCCGCTGCAGCGACGCGCGGACGAGCGGGCCCGCCGCCAGGTCGAACGGCCGCGCCGCGTCCTCCGCCGCGCGCCGCTCCGCCTCCGCCTCGCGCGCGCCGGCGTCCATCCCGGCAAGGTCGGTGACGGGAAGGGCGAAGCCGGCAAAGGGCGCGACCACCTGCACGGCCCCGCCGTCCCGCTCGCGGAACGTCGTGCGCAGGGCCTCGTGCCGGCGGACGACCTCGCCCAGGGCCCGCTGAAGGGCGGGCGCGTCCAGGGCGCCCCGCAGCCGCAGGGCGGCGGGGATGTTGTAGAAGGGGCTCTCCGGCTCCATCCGGCTCAGGAACCACAGGCGCTCCTGCGCGAACGAGAGCGGCAGGTCACCCGTGCGCGCCACGGGGAGGACGGGGGGCAGGGGATCCCGGCCGGCGCGGCGCACCTCCTCCACCCGCTGCGCCAGCTCCGCCACCGTGGGAGCCTCGAAGAGCGCGCGCAGGGGCAGCTCCGCGCCCAGCACGGCGCGGATGCGCGAGATCACCCGCATCCCCAGCAGCGAGTGCCCGCCGGAGGCGAAGAAGCCGTCCCGCACGCCCACCCGTCCCACACGCAGCACGTCCGCCCAGATGCCGGCCAGGGTCTCTTCCACGGGCGTGCGCGGCGCCTCGTAGCGCGTCTCGCCTCCGATCAGATCGGGCGCGGGGAGCGCCTTGCGGTCCAGCTTGCCGTTGGGCGTCAGGGGCAGGGCGTCCAGCACCACCACGGCGGAGGGCACCATGTGCTCCGGCAGGCTCTGCCGCAGGTGCGCGCGCAGGGCGTCCGCGTCCACCTGGCCCGCGGCGTACGCCACCAGCCGCCGGTCGCCGGGGGCGTGCTCGCGCGCCACCACCACGCAGGCGCGCACGTCCGGGTGCCGGCGCAGCACCGCCTCCACCTCCCCCAGCTCGATGCGGTAGCCGCGCACCTTCACCTGCCCGTCCAGCCGCCCCAGGAACTCCAGGGTGCCGTCCGCCAGCCAGCGCGCCCGGTCGCCCGTGCGGTACAGCCGCCCGCCCGGACGCTTCCCCAGCGGGTCCGGGCCAAAGCGGTCCGCCGTGAGTCCCGGCCGGCCCAGGTAGCCGCGGGCCAGCCCCGCGCCGCCCAGGTACAGCTCGCCCACCACGCCCGCGGGCACGGGCCGCAGCCCGGCATCCAGCACGTACGCCCGCGTGTTGGAGATGGGCCGGCCGATGGTCTCCGGCCCGCCCGCGCGGCGAAGCGTCCAGGTGCTGTACGTCGTGTCTTCCGACGGGCCGTACAGGTCGTAGACGCGGCGGATGCCGCCGGTCGCGTACAGCGCATCCACCAGCTCGGCGCGCAGCGGCTCGCCGGCCAGGTTCACCGTGGTCACGGTGGACGGGATCGCGCCGTTTTTCAGCAGCGCGGCGATGGCGGAGGGCACGGTGTTGATCAGCCGCACCTCGTCCCTGGCCGGCGCGTGGGCCAGGGCCAGGGCGTTCTCCACGACGATCACCCGCCCGCCCCGGCTCAGGGGAAGAAAGAGCTCGAAGACGGAGAGGTCGAAGCAGATGGAGGTCGCGGCCAGCACGCCGGACAGCTCGTCCGGCGTGAACACCCCCGCCGCCCAAGCCAGCAGCACCACGGCGTTGCGGTGCTCGATGGCCACGCCCTTGGGGACGCCCGTGCTGCCGGAGGTGTAGATGAGGTACGCCAGCCCGCGGGGATCCGCCGCGCCCGGGGGGTTCTCCGCCGGCTCCGCCTCGATCTGCGCCCGCGCGCCGTCCAGGCTCAGGAGGGGGACGCCGTGAGGGACGGGGAGCAGGCCCCGCAGCGACTCCTGCGTCACCATCACGGCCACGCCCGCGTCGCGCAGGGTGAACGCCAGCCGCTCCACGGGATAGGCGGGGTCCAGGGGCACGTACGCACCGCCGGCCTTGAGCACGCCCAGCAGGGCGGCCACCATCTCCGGCCCGCGCGACAGGCAGATGCCCACGCGCGACTCCGCCCCCACGCCCAGCCGGCGCAGGTGGTGCGCGATACGGTTGGCCCGCGCGTTCAGCGCCCCGTACGTGACGGACTCGTCCCCGTGGACGACGGCGGCCGCGTCCGGAGTTCGGGCCGCCTCCGCCTCGAACAGCCCGTGGATGGACGCGTCCGCCGGGTAGTCCGCGTCCGTGCGGTTCCACGCCTCCACCACCGTGCGCCGCTCCGCCTCGCCCAGGAGGTCCAGGGCGGAGAGGGGAAGGTCGGGGTCGTCCGCGACCTGCTCCAGCACGCGCGCCAGGTGGCCCGCCATCCGCTGGATGGTGGGCCGGTCGAAGAGGTCTGTGCCGTACTCCAGCGAGCCGCGGATTCCGTCGCCGTGCGGCTCCACGAAGAGCGTCAGGTCGAACTTGCTGGTATCGCTCCCCTCCACGTCCAGGCGGCGCAGCTGCAGCCCGTCCAGGTCCCGCCCGGCGCGGCCGGCGTTCTCCTGCACGAACATCACCTGGAAGAGAGGCGCGTGGCTCAGGCTGCGCCCGGGCTGCAGCGCCTCCACCACCCGCTCGAAGGGAACGTCCTGGTGCTCGTACGCGCCCAGCGTGACGGTGCGCACGCGGCGCAGCACCTCGCGGAACGGCGGGTCGCCGGACAGGTCCGTCCGCAGCACGAGCGTGTTGACGAAGAAGCCGACCACGTCCTCCAGCTCTCGGCGCGTGCGCCCGGCCATGGGGCTGCCCACCACCACGTCGTCGCTCCCCGTGGAACGGGCGAGCAGGGCCTGGAAGGCGCCCAGCATCACCATGTACAGGCTGGCGCCCTCCGCGCGCGCCAGCGCCTCCAGGCGGACGAGCAGCCCGCCCGGCAGGGCGAAGCGCTCGCGCGCGCCGCGGAAGGTCTGCACGGCGGGGCGCGGGTGGTCCGCGGGCAGCTCCAGCAGCGCGGGAGCACCGGCCAGGGCCCGCGTCCAGTACGCCAGCTGCGCGTCCAGCACGCCGCCCCGCAGCTGCGCCCGCTCCCACGCAGCGTAGTCCGGGTACTGCACGGCCGGCTCCGGCAGGGGCGAGGGCGCGCCGTCGCGGAACGCTCCGTACAGGGCCGCCAGCTCGGGAAAGAGCACGCCCATGCTCCACTCGTCGCAGACCACGTGGTGCATGCACAGCAGCAGCACGTGCTCCTCCGCCCCCAGCCGCAGCAGCGAGGCGCGGAAGAGCGGGCCGGCCAGGAGGTCGAACGGGCGCGCCGCGTCCTCCGCCGTGCGGCGCACGACCATCGCCTCGCGCCCGACGGCATCCAGGGCGGACAGGTCCTCCACGGGGAGCGCGAAGCCGGCGAACGGCGCCACCACCTGCGCCGCGCCGCCTTCCGTCTCTCGGAACGTGGTCCGCAGGGCCGCGTGGCGCCGCACGAGCTCGCCCAGGGCGCGCTCCAGCGCCCCCGCGTCCAGCGTCCCGCCCAGCCGCAGGGCCGCGGGGACGTTGTAGACGGAGCTTTCCGGCTGCAGGCGGTGCAGGAACCACAGCCGCTCCTGCGCGGAGGAGAGCGGCAGGGGCCCCGCGTGGTCCACGGGGACGACCGGGGGCAGCACGGGGAGCGCGGCGCGGCGCACCGCCTCCACCCGCGCAGCCAGCTCCGCCACCGTGGGCGCCTCGAAGAGCGCGCGGACGGACAATTCCGCGTCCAGGGCCTCGCGGACACGCGAGAGCACGCGGGTAGCCAGTAGCGAGTGCCCGCCCAAGTCGAAGAAGTTGTCGCTTACACCCACGCGCCCGCGGTGCAGCACCTCCGCCCAGATCCCCGCCAGCACCTCCTCCACGGGCGTGCGCGGCGACGCGGCGGGCCCGTCCGCGCCCGGCTCCGGCGCGGGGAGCGCGGCGCGGTCCACCTTGCCATTGGGCGTGAGGGGAATCGTGTCGACGGCCACGAACGCGGCGGGGACCATGTACTCCGGCAGCGCGGCCCGCAGGGCTGCGCGCAGGGCCTCTACGTCGACACCGCCGGCCAGGTACGCCACCAGCCGCTTTTCGCCCGGCACGTCCTCGCGCGCCACCACCGCGCACTCCGCCCCGCCGGCCGCCCGCCGCAGCGCCGCCTCCACCTCCGCCGGCTCGATGCGGAACCCCCGGATCTTTACCTGGCCGTCCAAGCGGCCCAGGAACTCCACGACGGGGGATTCACCCCCGGGCGCGCTCCAGCGGACGCGGTCGCCCGTGCGATACATCCGCGCGCCGGGGGCCGGAGAGAACGGGTCGGGGACGAAACGCTCCGCGGTGGCGGCGGGGCGGCCCAGGTAGCCGCGCGCCACGCCGTCACCCCCCGCGTACAGCTCGCCGGGCACGCCGACGGGGACGGGCTCCCCGGCCGTGTCCAGCACGTACACGCGGGTGCCGGAGATGGGGGTGCCGATGGGGACGGACGCGCCGCTCCACCCCGCCGGCACCGCGTGGCAGCAGGTGAACGTCGTGTTCTCCGTGGGCCCGTAGCCGTTGATCACCCGGCACCCGGCAAACCGCTCCAGCACCGTGCGGACGGCCTCCGCGGGGAGCACGTCGCCCCCGGCCAGCAGCTGGCGCACGCCGCTCAGGTCCTCCAGCCGCTCCTCCACCATCAGCTGGAAGAGGCCGGCCGTCAGCCAGAGCGTGGTGACGCCGTGCCGGGTGATGGCGCCGCCCAGCTCCTCGAGCGTGGGCGCGGCCTGCGGCACGACCACCATCCGCCCGCCGTTCAGCAGCGGGCCCCAGATCTCCAGGGTGGACGCGTCGAAGGAGACCGGTGCCGCCTGCAGCATCACCTCGTCCGGACCCAGCCGGACGTAGCGGGCGCCGCGGACCAGGCGGACGGCGGCGCGGTGCTCCACGCCCACGCCCTTGGGGGTGCCGGTGGAGCCGGAGGTGTACATCACGTACGCCAGCCCGTTGGCCGGGGCGCCCGCGTCGAACGGGGCGCCGCTCTCCGCCGCGATCGCCTCCCCCGCCCCGTCCAGGCTCACCACCGCCACGCCGACGTCCGCCGGGAGCGCGTGGCGCAGCGCGTCGCGCGTCACCAGCACGGCCGCGCCGGAGTCGGCGAGCATCCACCCCAATCGCTCCGGGGGATAGGCGGGGTCCAGGGGGACGTACGCGCCGCCGGCCTTGAGCACGGCGAGCAGGGCGACAATCGTCTCCACCCCCCGCTCCAGGCAGATCCCCACCCGCGTCTCCGCGGCCACGCCGTGGCGGGCCAGGTGCCGGGCCAGGCGGCTGGCGCGCGCGTCCAGCACGCCATAGGTCACGGACTCGCCGCCGGCGACGACCGCCAGGGCGTCCGGCGCGGCGGCTGCCCGCTCCGCGAACAGGGCCGCGATGGAGCGGTCGCGCGGGTAGTCCACCACCGTGCGGTTCCACGCGTCGATCACCTGCCGGCGCTCCGCCTCGTCCAGCAGCGCGATGCGGGAGATGCGCGTCCCCGCATCCTCCGCCACCTGCTCCAGCACGCGCTCCAGCCGCCGCAGCATCCGCTGGACGGTGGCGGGCTCGAAGAGGTCCAGCGAGAACTCCGCCTCGCAGCGCAGCGCGCCGCCGCGGGGAACGACCTGCAGCACCAGGTCCGTCCGGGCGGTGCCCAGGTCGACCTCCACCTCCTCCACCCGCAGGCCGGGGAGCGCGGGCGCGCGGTCGTTCTCCTGCAGGGCGAACAGCACCTGCACCAGGGGCGAGTACCCCAGCGAGCGCCCCGGCCGCAGCGCCTCCACCAGCCGCTCGAAGGGGACGTCCTGGTGCTCCAATGCGCCCAGGGCCGCCGCGCGCACCCGCCGGAGCACCGTACCGAAGTCCGGGTCGCCGGACAGGTCCGTGCGCAGCACCAGCGTGTTGGCGAAAAAGCCGACGACCTCCTCCGTGTCGCGGTGCGTCCGCCCGGAGACGGGGCTGCCCACCACCACGTCCGGGCCGGCGCCGCTGCGGGCCAGCAGCACCTGGAAGGCGCCCAGGAGCACCATGTACAGCGACGCGCCCTCGCGCGCCAGCGCCCGCAGCCGCGCCGCCAGCTCCGCGGAGAGCTCCAGCCGGGCGCGGCCGCCGCGGTACGTCTGCACGGCCGGGCGGGGATGGTCCGCGGGGAGCGCCAGCAGCTCCGGCGCGCCGGCCAGCCGCTCGCGCCAGTACGCCAGCTGCCGCTCCACGCCCTCGCCCCGCAGCCGCGTGCGCTGCCAGGCGGCGTAGTCCGCGTACCGCACGGCGGGCGCGGCCAGCGGAGAACCGAGCCCGTCGCGGAACGCGCCGTAGAGCGCCGCCAGCTCGCGCAGCAGCACGCCCGTGCTCCACCCGTCGCCCACCACGTGGTGCATGGTCAGCACGAGCAGGTGCTCCCCGTTCCGCACCCGCAGCAGGGCCACGCGGAACGGCGGCCCCGCGGCCAGGTCGAACGGGCGCGACGCCTCGGCCTCCGCGCGCCGGCGGGTCTCCCCCTCGCGCGCGTCGTCCGGGGTCGCCGTCAGGTCGAGGATTGGAAGGACGAAGCCGTCGAACGGCGCCACGTCCTGCACGGGCGCGCCGGCCACCTGGGGAAAGCGCGTCCGCAGGGCCTCGTGGCGGCGGACGATCTCGCCCAGCGCGCGCTCCAGGGCGTCCGCGTCCAGCGGGCCGGAGATCCGCAGCGCCGTGGCGATGTTGTAGAACGCGCTGTCCGGCTGCAGCCGGTCCAGGAACCACAGCCGCTCCTGCGCGAACGAGAGCGGCAGGGGGGCGCCGCGGTCCGCGGGCGGGATCGGCGCCGGCTCCACGGCCGAGGCGGACGCGGCGGGCGCCAGGCGCGCCGCCAGCTCGGCCACGGTGGGGGCCTCGAACAGCGCGCGCACGGACAGCTCCACGCCCAACTCGGCGCGGACGCGCGAGACCACGCGCGTGGCCAGCAGCGACTGCCCGCCCAGGGCAAAGAAGTCGTCGTCCGCGCCCACGCCGTCCATCCCCAGCACCTCGGCCCAGATGGCCGCCAGCGCCGTCTCCGCGGGGGTGCACGGCGCCACGTACGGCGCGCGGCCGTCTTCCGCGGGGGGCGCGGGGAGCTGCTTGCGGTCCACCTTGCCGTTGGGCGAAAGCGGCAGCCGGTCCAGCACCACGTACGCCGCCGGGACCATGTAGTCCGGCAGCGTGGCCCGCAGCAGGTCGCGCAGCTCCCGCGCGGCGGGCGCCTGCGCCCCGTCCGCGAGAAGGTGGTACGCCACCAGCCGCTGCTCGCCGCCGTCCGCACGCGCCGTGACGACGGCCCGGGCGACGGAGGGATGGCGGCGCAGGGCCGCCTCGACCTCCCCCGGCTCAATCCGCAGCCCGCGGATCTTCACCTGGTGGTCGATGCGGCCCAGCAGCTCGATGGTCCCGTCCGCGAAGTACCTCGCCCGGTCGCCCGTGCGGTACAGCCGCGCGCCGGCCTCGCCGTGTGGATGGGGGAGAAAGCGCTCGGCCGTGAAGCCCGCGCGCCCCGTGTAGCCCCGCGCCAGGCCGATGCCGCCCAGGAACAGCTCGCCGGGGACGCCGACGGGCACCTCGCGCAGGTGAGGGTCCAGCACGTACGCGCGCTGGTTGGCCATCGGCACCCCGTACGGGATGCTGCGCCAGGCGGGATCGACCGCGCGGACGGGAAAGATGATGGAGTGGATGGACGCTTCCGTCGCACCCCCCATCACGATGAAGTCGCGCATCCCCGGCGCCCACGCGCGCACGCGGTCCACGAGCGGCACGGGCACCCAGTCGCCGCCCAGGAACGCCAGCCGCAGCCCGGACGGCGCCGCGGCGGGACGGTCCTCGGCGTGGTCGCACAGCATCCCCAGCAGCGCGGGGGCGGAGTTCCACAGCGTGACCCCGTGCCGGCGGCAGAGCGCGGCCCAGGCGGACGGCTCGCGCAGCTCGTTCGGACGGGGGATGACGACGGCGCCGCCCGCCGCGAGGATGCCCAGCGTCTCGTACACACTCATGTCGAAGCTGAGCGACGACAGCAGCAGCACCCGGTCCGCCGGGCCGATGCCGTGCGCCACGTTCAGGTCCGCCAAATTGTTCATCACCCCGCGGTGCCGCAGGGCGATCCCCTTGGGCTGCCCGGTTGATCCGGAGGTGAAGATGACGTACGCCAGGTTCTCCGGCGTGGCGCCGCCCTCCGGCCGCGCGGCGCTCTCGGCGGCGATGGCGTCCCCGTCCCGGTCCAGCAGCACGGCATCCATCCCCTCCGCCAGCCGTGCGCCGGCGCCCTCGTCCGCCACCAGCACGCGCACGCCGGCCGTCGCCACCATGTGCGCCAGCCGCTCGGCGGGATAGGTGGGATCCAGCGGAACGTACGCGCCGCCCGCCTTGAGGATGCCCAGGATCGCCTCCAGCACGCGGGGCCCGCGCTCCACGCAGATGCCCACGCGATGCTCCGGCCCCACGCCCCGGCGGCGCAGGTGGTTCGCCAGCCGGTTGGCCCGCGCCTCCAGCTCGCCGTACGTGAGCGCGTCGTCGCCGCAGAGGACGGCGGCGGCGGAGGGATGGGCGTCCGCGTGCGCCTCGAACGCCTCGTGCAGGCAGACGCCGTGCGGCAGGTCCGTCTCCGTGGCGTTCCAGCGGATGCGCTCCGCCCGCTCTCCCGGCGTCAGCAGGGGCAGCTCCAGCACGCCGCGCTGCGCCGCCGCCGCCATCGCCTCCCGCACCACCTGGAAGCGAGCGAGCAGGTGCAGCGCCTCCCGGGGCCCGAAACGCTCCGCATCCAGCAGCAGGGCACCCACGAACGGCTCCGCGCCGTCCACGCGCAGCCCGATCCCCGCCCCGCCCTCCCCCGCTTCCGCCGCCCACAGCGGAACGCGCGGGGACGCCCCTTCGCCGTCGCGCGCCGTCCCCAGCCCGGCCAGCGCCTCCGCGACCTGCGCCGCGAGGTCGCGCGCGGAGGGGTTGGCGGACAGGTCCAGGCGCAGCACGGCCGCGCCGCCGGGCGTGCGGAGCCCCAGCTCCACCCCGTCCTCGCCGCGGGTGCGGGAAAGGAGAACGGCCAGGGCCGCCACGGCCGGCGCCGCACCGTCCAGGTGCGCGCCGAGGGTGAACGGCAGCTCCGTGCGACGGGCGGCGAAACCGGCTTCGGGCACACGCTCCCGCTCCGGCACGGCAAAGGCCGAGCCGGGGGAGACGGCGGCGGACGGCGTCATGCCGGCTCCTCCACCCGCTGGGCCAGGGAGTCGAACAGCGCAAGCGGGGCCCCTTCGGCAGCGGGGACGGCGTAGCCGGGGATGGGGAACCGCGCGCAGATCTCCGCAACGGCCTCCCGGACCGCCACCGCCACGCGCGCGTCCAGCTCGAAGCCGCGGTCGCCCAGGGGGCGCAGGGCGCTCAGCACGGTGTCCACCAGCTCCGCGCACCGTGGCATCTCGTCCGGGCCCATCCCCCGCACGGCCAGGCCGTTGGTGCCGAAGCGCACGCCGCTCGTGACGGTGGCGGAGCGCCGGTCGCCGGGGATGCGGTTCTTGTTGACGACGATCCCGCACGACTCCAGGGCCCGCTCGGCGATCACGCCCGTGAGCCCGCGCGTGGCTAGGTCCACCAGGACGATGTGGTTGTCCGTGCCCCCCGACACCAGCGTGTAGCCGCGCGCCCGCAGCGCCGCGGCCAGCGCGCGCGCGCCGCCCGTGATGCGGCGCGCCGTCTCGCGAAAGCCCGGCGTGGCCACTCTCGCCAGCGCGCTGGCCTTGGCCGCGATGGCCGCCAGGCTGGGTGTGCCCTGGAAAAAGGGAAAGGCGGCCCGCTGCACCAGCGCGGACAGGGTCCCCCGCTCGTCGGGCGCCGGCGCGTCGTGGTCGCGGCCCATGAGGATGAGCCCGCCGCGCGGCCCGCACAGCTGCTTGTAAGTGCTGGTGGTGGTGAAGTGCGCGTGGTCGATGGGGCTCGGGTGCTCTCCGGCCACGACCAGCCCGGCGATGTGCGAGACGTCCGCGAGCAGGTACGCGCCCACGTCGTCCGCGATCTGCCTGAAGGCGGCGAAGTCGATGACCCGCGGATAGGCGCTGGCGCCGCAGACGATCAGCCTCGGGCGGTGCTCCAAGGCCAGGCGGCGGACCTCGGCCATGTCGATGCGGCCGTCCGCATCCACCCCGTACGCCACGGGGTTGAAGTAGATGCCTGACACGGACGCCCTGGAGCCATGGGACAGGTGGCCGCCCGCGTCCAGATCCAGTCCCAGCACGGTGTCGCCGGGGCGCAGGAGGCTGAACATGACGATCTGGTTGGCCGACGTGCCGGAGTGCGGCTGCACGTTGGCGTAGCGCGCGCCGAACGCGCGGCACGCCCGGTCGATGGCCAGCCGCTCGATGCCGTCCACCACCTCGCACCCCGCGTGAAAGCGGGCGCCGGGATAGCCCTCCGTGGTGGTGTTGAGCAGCGACGTTCCCTCGCAGGCCAGCACCGCGGGATCGGCGATGCTGGACGCGGCCACCATCGTCAGCGTCTGCGACTGCCGGAGGTGCTCGCGGGTGATCAGCTCGTACAGCGCCGTGTCGCCGGTGCGCAGGGATTCGATTCCGCGCAGCGCCGTGGCCTCCAGCACGCCGCGGGCCCCGGACGGCGGGTCCCCGGCCGGGCTGGCCCAGGACGCGTGCACGCCGCCCGCGGGGACGGCCGAGGCGTACGGGCTTCCTTCGTGGCGAACGGGAAGGAAGGAAAGGTGTTGTTCGACGCGCTCGGCCATTGGTTTCACGGCTCGGGTCGGGAGGCGCGGCCCTTGGGCGCACCCCGAGATGGGAGGTGGGGCTCGCGGAACGGAGCGGCTCGCGGCTCTGCTCACCCGCTATCGGTATTGATGTCTTTAAATGATGACCAGCAGGGATATGATCCTTCGCCTCGCCGGGTTGCACGATCACCCAGCACGGTGCGATAGCAGGCAGTATTTCTCTACGAAGGAACCGCAGGCACGCCATCGGCGCGCCGTCGCATTGACGACGCAGAGGTGCTCGGCCCCGCCTCGGGAGCCGCCACCGTTTTGCGACGGTAAACATACGGCGCCTTCGGAATCACTATACCCACAGAACTTACTTCGTGCAAGTGGTCCCGATGTGGCCGCTAACGATTGCGCAATGGCATTCTGGGGATCGCGTACATCAGCCCATCACGTATCCCGGGATAAAAGAGAATCCGTTCCGCTGCTCCTGTCTTTCGCCCTGGCGGCGCATTCGTCGGCCGAACGGAGGGTGTGCATCGAGATGCTGGACGAGGTGCTGGCGAAGCAGGACGTGCTGGGCCTTCCGAACCGGCCGGAGGTGATCAGCCTAGATGGTGGTTATGGAACGGGGGAAATGGCCGCGGCGCTGCTGGACCGCGGGGTGCTCACCGGGCGAGGGCTGAATGGGCACAAAGAAAACGCCGCAAATCTCTCTACCTCAGAGACTTGCGGCGTCATTGCCCCGGGAGGATTCGAACCTACAATAACGGTTCACCGTAAGGGGTAGAGGGCCCACGTAGGTCCGCTTGGAAACCTCAGCGTCCTACCCGTCCCCGACCTGCGTCCGGCTGAAGCACTTTCAGCCAGGCTCAAGCCATCCTTTCACCAGAAGCTTTTACCAAGCTGAATCGTCCTCGCCTCCCGAAACTGCACTCACTCACACCGGTATGCGGGATCCCTGCCCTGAGCCTCCGTCCCGTACCCTGCTGCGCGATCCACCCAGCACGCCAGTGCTGCCCACCGTCCGCGCGAGTTCCGGCGGTGGAGCCCGAAGGGAATCGTGCAGTGAAGGAGCCGGGGAATGGACGAGGCGACGCGGGAGATCCCGTATGCGGATGTGGACATCACCGCGGTCAGGCGGTACGCGAACGCTCGTGCGAGCGAGTGTTCGGTCCGCCAGATTGCGGGTCAGGTCGGCATGGGGCATACGAGCCTCGGCAAGTTTCTCCGGGGATCGGAGCCTTTCCCGCGAAACAGGATTTTGCTCTGTGAATGGTACCTGCGAGAACTCCCGGTTCACCCGGTGCGGGAGCCGCTGACTGTACCCCGACAGACCCCACCGGATGATCCGGAGGTGCATCTGGACGCGCTTCTGTCGGAGTTGCAGGACAGCGTGCGGCTCGAGGCGCGGATGCGGATCACGACCGCGATCGCCCAGGCATACCAGCGGATGGGCCTGCCGAATCCCGATTGGCTGTACGCGACGCGGTAAGAGAGCGCCGTCGAGTTCGCTCCAAATCCCTTATCGGCGGATTCGCCCGCGTGAGCGCTTGCGCCTCACTAAAGGGGTGGGCGGTGCTTCTCCGCCCCACCTCCAGGAAGCGGAAACGTGCGAATGCATGTGCCTGACGTATCGGTGGTGCGACCCGCGGAGTGGCGGCGCTTCACCCCCGCCCGCTGCCAGTCAATCTGTTGCTCCCGGCACACGGAAGAAGCTAGGCTCATAGAGCGCCAGCACTGTCATCTTGGCCCCCAGGGTGCGGAGCGCCCGATAGTACTTCTCGGAGAGGTGATTGGGTGAGAAATCGTGGCTCAACTCATCGAGCAAAAGATCCAGCAGGCGCTGCATCCCTTCCCTGCTCTGCCACTCGTCGAAGAAGGCGTGGCCCAGCCGCATGAGGTTGAAGTCCAGCGCGCGGCTGCCATAGCATGCCGCGAATCCGTTCGTGGTGTGCACCACGCGCACCGAGATGTCCCTGCCAAGGAGACGCTGTGCGAGCCGGCGCGTGAATGCGACAACGTCACGGATTGCGGGTATCCACTCCGCCTCCGAGATCACATTGACCGGGGGTGCAGAGGGATCGCTGGAGTACGGCTTCGATGTGGGAAAGACCCTGCCTGCGGCTGGTGCCACGCCAGCGCGCCGGATGTTCGCCCACTGGGCGCCGTCCAGCACACCCCCTGAAAGGACCGTGTAGCCGTGACTGGCCGCGCGATTCATCGCTTCCGGATCGGACGGATCCGCGGCCACGACCTTGTCCCCGAAACGCTCA
>DATING010001454.1:0-11464 GCA_035474555.1 Longimicrobium sp.
TGGCGCGCATGGCGTTGCGCAGCTGCAGCCGGCGCGTGCCCTTGGCCAGCTGCACCTCCTCGTCGTTGGGGAGGTTGATGGCGATGGTCTTGCCGCCCGCGTTGGCCTCGCCCGCGTAGTAGACCACGTCGTACGCGTTGAGCTCGCTGTCCGTCCCCGGCGTTTCGCGGCGGTACGCCTCGGGCACGGGCAGCCCCTGCTGCAGGCCGGGGAGAAGGGCCGCGTAGCGCGACAGGCGCCGGCTCCACTCGGGGTCCTTGATCAGCACGTACGCCTCGTACGATGCCTTGTAGCCGAACAGCGCGTCCTCGTACGTCTCGATGGGGCCGATGACGATGTCCAGCGGATTGGTCTTCATGTCCAGCCACGCCATGTCGCTGGGCTGATACTGGTCCGTGAGCAGCGCGTCCGCGCGCAGCTCCAGGTAGCGGCGCAGCCCCGCGTCGTCCGCGAGCGCGGCGGCCTGCCGCAGCAGCCCGGCCGCGCGCTGCAGCTGGGGCGCGAACGCCTGGTGGTAGGGCACGGCCGTCACCCGCCCGCCGGGCCCGCGCCGCACGACGGTGTACAGGCTGCGCAGCGAGTCTGCCCGCGCGCCGCCCGCGGCCACCTGCGCCTCGAACTCCGCCTTCGTCATGTCCGCCGGGTAGCCGTTGGCCCCGTCCGGCTTGGGCCCGGCGCCGGGAAGGAACGGCGCGTTGCCCGCCAGCCGGTCCCACGGCCCGTAGTTGATCTCCGCGTAGCGCCGCACCCGCGGGTCGGGGATGGAGGCGAGCAGCGAGTCCAGGTTGCCGTACGCCTGCATCCGGAAGATAGCGTCCATCTCCTGCGCCGCCTGGATGAGCAGCGGGATCATCTGCCGCGCGCGCGCGCCCAGGGGCAGATCCGTCGTCAGGCGCACGGGCGTGTAGCGCGCCAGCTTGATGTCGATGGAGTCCGTGCCCGTGCTCGCCGGACGCCCCGCCATGGGCGCGGACGCGGGCGCCGCCATCGCGCCGGCCGGGGCGGGCGCGGGGCTGGCGGGCGCCTGGACGGTGGCGGGTGCGCAGGCCGCGAGCACGCCCAGCGCCGCCGCCGCGCCGCACCAATGCCGAATGGTCATGAGTTCTTGCTGGAAAGGTGATACGCCGTCGATTCCGCGGCAGGATAGTCCCCGCCCCGGCGCCCGGCAAGCGGTAGGGGGCGTGGCCCTGTCACCGGTCAGGCGGATCAGGCGGTGTGGATGTGACAGGATTCTGGATCTTGTCAGTCATCTTGTCACTGATCTTGTCAGATGCCTGAATCGTGACACGATGAGTGACAGGAAGGCTGAGGGATGTGCAGCAGATCACCGACGAAACGACTGGCACCTGCGAATCCGCGGATCAGCCGTCCACTCCCTGGGCGAGTGGAGCCAACGAGACGCATGGGATGTGGCAGGATCAAGGGATTTTGTCACATATCCTGTCACTGATCTTGTCATCCAAGGAATTTGTGGCAAGATGAGTGACAGGAAGAGATCATCCTGTCGTTGCCAGCAGGGCGGCGGTCAGGGGACCTCGGATGCGGCAGGCCCAGCTCAGGAGCGGTATTCGGCGTCCCAGGCCTGGAGCTCCGCCGGGCGGATGCGGTACCGGCCGATGTTTCCCTCGTGCAGGCCCATGAGCAGGGAGAGGGCCCGATCCACGAACCCCTCCCGGTCGTCGTCGGGGACGCCGTGCTCCTGGGCCCACGCGCGCAGGAGGCGGGTACCCGGTGGAGCCAGGGACACGATGGTGTGGCGCACCACATCCGCCAGCGCGTCGCGATACCGCAGGCGGAGCGGGTCCGGCTGCCCCATTGATTCCCGCACCACCCGGTACTGCGCGCAGGAACGCTCGTACGCCCATACGAACACGTCTCGCAGCAGCTCCACGCGCGCCTGCTCGTACACGCCGAGCGTCCCCTCCACGTACGCCCGCTCCGGCACGTCCACGAACGACAGCGGGCACAGGTTGGCCCGGATGAGGGGGATGTTGGCCGCCAGGCGCGACGTGCGCTTGTTCACATCCGTGAACGGCTGCAGGTACGGGATGTGGACCATGGCGAAGAACGCCTGCTCGAACGGGTCCGGGATCGCGGCGGCCGACGCCAGCAGCAGGTCCAGGGCATCCTCCACCACCTGCGGGATGGCGACGGGGACGTAGGGCGTGCCCGAGATCCCGACCGGCCGCTTGCGGATGCCTCCCTCGTCGCGTGGATCGTCGAGCAGGTTTTCCGAGAGCGCGCTGTGGAGGGTGGTGAGCGTGCGCCGGTCCAGCCCCACCACTTCGGCCTCGTCGACGAGGAACTCGATGGCGCGCTTGTGGTTCAGGATCATCTGCGCCTGCTGGCCATCCTTTCCCTCCGCCTGCTGGCCGAACTGGATGAGGTTCTGCGTATCCAGCCGGCTGTACGTGTTGCCCTCCAGCCGGCTGGACGCCCACGATAGGTCGATCAGCAGGCGGTCGAACACGTCGCGGGCAAAGGTGCCGGCCGGCCGCTCGGGGTCCGGCGTGATCCCGATGTCGCGGAGGTGACGGCGGACGTCCTCGGGCAGGTACCACGTGGTCCCCGGGCGGTAGCGCTCCAGGAACTCGATCCGGTAGCCGACGGGCTCGCGCTGGCTGATGGGGCGCCGGACGAGCGCACGCACCTCCGCGCCCGCCGGGGAAAGGGGGACGTAGTCCTCTTCCGTGGCAGGATCGGTGTGCGGCCCGCCGTCTCGCGCGGGCACCCCCGCCGCGGCCGGACGATACACCCGGCGCCGGGCCATGCCCTCGGCGGTGATCTGGCCGGCGTCGGCAAGATCGCGCAGGCGGCGCAGCAGCGTGCGCCATGCGATCCGCGTTCCGAACCGGGTCTCGTACTCGCGGGCGAGCTTCTCCCGGCCGATCCCTTCGGGGAACCCGCCGATGAGCCGCAGGAGGCGGGCACGTTGCCGGTCGATCTCGTCGCGCGTCAGCCGGGGCATGTGACTCAGGTTAAGGTGGTGATGGCAAGATCCAGTCGCGGATCTTGTCACTCACCCGCGGGATAGTAGAGGAATCGCCACCGCCCTGTGCGGGAAAATGGGCGCTGGATCGGGTGACATGATCTCGTGCATCCTGTCACAAAGACTAGTATCGTGTCATCTATGTGACAAGATGCGGGGTGGGTCGCCCGCGGAGAGGCATCGACCGTACGTCCGGTTCTGAAACCAAACGTTTGCTCGCGCGTTGTTCATTGGGAGGGCCGCGCCGCCGGGTCCGCGCTCATCGACGATCCCACCTCCTCCGCCCCACGCCCATCCCCATGGAACTGCAGATCCGCAACCTGTCCAAGACGTATCCCAACGGCGTGCACGCCCTGCGGAACGTATCGCTGACCATTCCGCGTGGGATGTTCGGGCTGCTGGGGCCCAACGGCGCGGGCAAGTCGACGCTCATGCGAACCCTGGCCACGCTGCAGGACCCGGACGAGGGCTCCATCCGCCTGGGCGACATCGACGTCATCGGGCAAAAGGACGAGCTGCGCAAGACGCTTGGCTACCTGCCGCAGGAGTTCGGCGTGTACCCGGGGGTGAGCGCGCAGCGGCTGCTGGAGCACTTTGCCGTGCTCAAGGGGATCGTGCAGCCCCGGGCGCGGGCGGAGGTGGTGGAGGCGCTGTTGCGGCAGACCAACCTGTGGGACGTGCGCCGCGAAAAGCTGGGCGGCTACTCCGGCGGCATGCGCCAGCGCTTCGGCGTGGCCGTGGCGCTGCTGGGCGATCCCCGTCTCATCATCGTGGACGAGCCCACGGCGGGGCTGGACCCGGCGGAGCGCGTGCGCTTTCTGAACCTGCTGAGCGAGATCGGCGAGAACAGCGTAGTCCTGCTTTCCACGCACATCGTGGAAGACGTGGCGGAGCTGTGCAGCCGCATGGCCATCATCAACCGCGGCCAGATCCTGCTCGAGGCCGAGCCCCTGCAGGCGGTGGATGCGCTGCGGGGCCGCATCTGGCGCAGGATCGTCCCCCGCGGCGAGCTGCCGGCCGTGGAGCGCGCGTTCCCCGTTATCTCCACGAAGCTCCTGGCGGGGCGCACGGTGGTGCACGTGTACGCGGACGCACGGCCGGGGGCGGAGTGGGAGCCGGTGGAGCCGGACCTGGAGGACGTGTACTTCAGCGTGATGGCCGGCCACCACGGTCCGGCGGCGCCGGCCCTGGCCGAGGTGGCGTCATGAAGCTGGGCGAGGTGTTCCGCTTCGAGATCGAGTACCGGCTGCGGCGCGGCTCCACCTGGGTGTACGGGGGGATGCTGCTGGGGCTCTCGTTCCTCATGCTGCACATCGTCAACGGCAGCAGCAGCCGGATGAACTCGCCGGAGATGGTGGCGACGATCAGCTCCGTCGTGAGCCTGGTGGGCATGCTGGTCACGGCGGCGCTCTTCGGCGAGGCGGCCACGCGCGACATCCAGTCCCGCCTGCATCCGCTGATGTACACGACGCCCATGCGGACGGCGGAGTACCTGGGCGGGCGCTTCCTGGGGACGCTGGTGGTGAACGCCGTCATGCTGCTGGGGATCCCCCTGGGGCAGCTGATCGCCGCGCAGATGCCCTACCTGGATCAGCGGATGTTCGGCCCGGTCATCCCGGCCGCCTACGTGCAGCCGTACCTGCTCTTTCTGCTCCCCAACATGGTGCTGGCGGCGGCCATCCTGTTCGCCCTGGCGGCGCTCGCGCGGCAGCTGCTGCCGGCGTTCCTGGGCGGCATTGGCCTGTTCGTGGTCTACCTGTTCATGGACGCCTACCGGGGGCGCATCACCAACCCCACGCTGGCCGCGCTGGCGGACCCGTTCGGGATGGCGGTGCTGGAGGACATGACCCGCTACTGGACCCCCGTCCAGCAGAACACGCAGCTGATCGGCTTTCCGGAGATGCTGCTGTGGAACCGCCTGCTGTGGATGGGCGTGGCGCTCGCCTCGCTCATCCTGCTGCACCGCCGCTTCCGCTTCGCGCATCCGGGCGGAGCGGGGCCGCGGCGGAAGCGGGGACGCGCCGTGGCGGAGGGGGAGCCGGAGCGGACGCGGCCCGTGACGGTCCCCGTCGTGCCGCGCTCGTTCGGGGCGGGGGCGCGGGCGTGGCAGACGCTGGCCGTCGCCCGCCGCGCGCTGGAGGAGATCGCCGGGAGCCGCGCGTTCCTCGTCCTGCTGGCGGGGGCCGTCGTCATCGTCTTCGCGTTCGGGTGGAACGTGGGCGCGGAGGTGTTCGGCACGGCGAGCTGGCCCGTGACGCACCTGGTCGCGGCCGTGGTGCTGGGGACGGCGCTGGCGCCCGTGGTCATCCTCCTGATCGCCGTGTTCGCGGGCGAGCTGGTGTGGAAGGAGCGCGAGGTGGGGGCCAGCGCCATCACCGACGCGGCGCCCGTGCCGGACTGGGTGTCGCTGCTGGGCCGGTTCCTGGCGCTGGTGGCCATGCTGGTCGCCCTGCAGGTCGTGCTGATGGCGGCGGGGGTGATGCTGCAGGCGGTGCAGGGCTACCACCGCTACGAGCTGGGGCTGTACGTCCGTATTCTCTTCGGGATCAAGCTGGCGGACTACGTGCTGCTGGCGGCCGTGGCCATGGCGGTGCACGTGATCGTGAACCAGAAGTACGTGGGTCACCTGGTGGTGGTGCTCTTCTACCTGTTCACGGGGTTCGCGCCCCGGTTCGGCCTCCATCACCACCTGCTCGTGTACGGCACCAGCCCCGGCTGGGTCTACTCGGACATGAACGGCTTTGGTCCGTTCGTGGCGCCGTTCGTCTGGTTCAAGCTGTACTGGGCGGCGTGGGCGCTTCTGCTGGCCGTGGTCGCGCGCCTGTTCTGGGTGCGGGGGCGGGACCGCGAGACGCGCGCGCCCCTGGCGTTCGCCCGCGCGCGGCTGACGCCTTCGCTCGTGCGCGCGGCGGGGGTGGCCCTGGCGCTGATCGTGACGCTGGGCGGCTTTATCTTCTACAACACCAACGTCCTGAACGAGTACCGCACCCCGTTCGACACGGCGGAGGTCAAGGCGGAGTACGAGCGGCGCTACAAGCGGTTCGAGGACGCGCCGCAGCCGAGCATCGCCCGGGCGGAGCTGCGCCTGGAGCTGCATCCGCGGCGGCGCGCGGCGGACCTGCGGGGCAGCTACCAGCTGGTGAACCGCACGGGCCGGGCGATCGATTCCGTGCACGTGCTCATCCACCCGGAGTACGGGCGGGCGCGGTCGATCTCGCTCGGCGGCGGGGCCCGGCGGGTGCTGGACGACGATCGCCTGCAATACCAGGTCTACGTCCTGGAGCGGCCGCTGGCGCCGGGGGACTCGCTGCGGCTGGCGTTCGACGTCGCCGTGGGGCAGCGCGGCTTTCCCAACAGCGGCATCGCGACGGCGGTGGTGCGCAACGGCACCTACTTCGACCGGCGCTGGCTCCCCATCATCGGCTACCAGCCGGGCGGGGAGCTGACGGACGCGGAGACGCGCGCGGAGCATGGGCTGCCTCCGCGCGCGCCCACCCCCGCCGCGGACGACGCGCGCGGCCGCCAGTCGCGCTGGGGCCTGCGCGACGCCGAGCTGGTGCACGTGGACGCCGTCATCGGCACGGACGCGGACCAGACGGCGGTCACCGTGGGCACGCTGGTGCGGGAGTGGCGGGCGGGCGGCCGACGCTACTTTCACTACCGCACGGAGGCGCCGCTCCCGTTCATGAACCCGTTCTTCTCCGCCGAGTACGCCGTGCGCCGCGGCCGGTGGAAGGACGTGGCGCTCTCGGTGCTGCATCATCCCACCCACGACGTGAACGTGGACCGGATGCTCCAAAGTATGCAGGCGTCGCTGGAGTACTACACGACGAACTTTGGGCCCTACCCGGCGCGCGAGCTGCGCATCGTGGAGTTTCCGCGCTACCAGTCGTTTGCCCGCGCGCATCCGCAGAACATCGCGTTCGGCGAAGGGAGCGCGTTCCTCACGCGGGTGAACCCGGGGGACGTGGACCGCACGTTCTTCGTCGTGGCGCACGAGACGGCGCACCAGTGGTGGGGCGGGCAGGTGATGGGCGCCAACGTGCGGGGGAGCGCGTTCCTGTCCGAGACGCTGGCGCAGTACGGGGCGATGATGGTGATGGAAAAGGCGCTGGGCCCGGAGCAGGTGCGCCGCTTCTACGACTACGAGATGGACCACTACCTCCAGGGGCGGCGCATCTTCACCAACCGCGAGGTGCCGCTGCTGGAGGTGGACGACCAGGCGTACCTGCACTACCACAAGGGCGCGGTGGCGATGTACACGCTGCGCGAGCACATCGGCGAGGCGCGGGTGAACACGGCCCTGCGCCGCTACCTGGCCAGGCACCGCGCCGGCGTGCCCCCGTACCCCACCTCGCACGACCTGTACGCGGAGCTGCGGGCCGTCACGCCCGATTCCATGCACACCCTGCTGCACGACCTGTTCGCCGAGATCACGCTGTGGGACGTGCGCACGGACGGCGCGCGCGTGGAGCCGGCCGGCGCCGGGGCGTATCGCGTGACGCTGGACGTGACCGCGGCCAAGGTGCGCGCCGACAGCATCGGCAACGAGACGGCGGTGCCCATGAACGACCTGGTGGAGATCGGCGTCTTTGCCCCCGCGGCGGACGGCGAGGCCCGGGGCGCGCCGCTCTACCTGCGCCGCCACCGCCTCCGCGGCGGCCGCCAGACGATCACCGTGACCGTGTCGCAAAAGCCCGCGCGCGCCGGCATCGATCCGCTGAACAAGCTCATCCAGCGCGAACCCGGCGACAACGTGGTGGACGTGAAGTGATCCTTGGCGTCCGTCGCCGAAGCGGCCGTGCGGGGGGCGAGGGAAGGGAAACGAACAGGGAGCACCGGGCGGTGCTCCCTGTTTGTGCTATACAATCGTGTTTGTATACAAACATGATTGTAATGCTATGCGGTCGTGGGGGCCGAATTCAGGACATGGGCTGAAAGATGTCCTCCAGCGTCCAGAGATACACCTCTTTACGGGATGCACGCGCGGCTTTGACGAAGCGGTCGGTAAACCCGGAAGCGGCCACGTACAGCAGCGGCGATTCCGGGGAGGAGGCAGCATGGGCCCAGCTTACGCCCGACTGCGACAGCCGGTCCAGCATCTGTAGATGGTGCGTGTGCACGGAAACATCCACCGGCTTCTTGTACCACTTGATGGATCCCGTGAGCACCCGCCCATCCAGCAGCGTGCTGGCGATGTCCATCTCCAGCGGTTCGCGATTGCGGTCCACGCCCTCCCAGCGGCCCCATTCCCGGACCAGCGGAAGGTTCAACCGCTCCTGCAGCCGGTAGTACGCCTCCTGGACGATACCCTCGAAGATCAGCCCCATGTACGAGTCCAGGCTAGGCGCTACATGCTGCTCCCACACCGCGCCCGCGTTCTGTGTGGCGAGTGCGCTCTCCATCGGGGCCACGAACTCGTAGTAGAACCGAAAGGCGGGGTCCGCCACGCGGTAGCGGAACGGTTCCTTGGCCTTGGCTCCCAGGTTTCGCCCCGAATGCACGTAGTCCAGCGCCATCAGCCGGTCCAGCTTGTCACGGAGCGCGGTGTCGGGATCGAGGCCGGCACCCTGTGCGATCTCGTTCAGCTCCGTGCGGCCTTTGCCAACCGCCCGCAGGATCGCCGCGTATTTCTGGATTTCCCGCAGTCCCTGCTCCTGGAGCAGCGCGGTCTGCACGAGCTCGCGGACCTCGCCGGCGGGGTTCAGCATGAGGGACACTGCGTTCTCGGCGACCGTCCGCTGCGGGTTTACGGGGGTGAGATAGCGCGGTGTGCCGCCAAAGATGCCGTACGCGTACGCTCTATCCCGCAGGTCGCTGTATCCAGCCAGCTCCCCGGCATACCAGTAGTTGAACGGACGCAGCTGGCACTGCCACGCGAAGCGGCCGTACAGCGGCGAGCCCCCCTCGTTGAGTGCTTCCAGCGTCCGCACGGCCGAGCCGGCCAGCACCAGCACGAACGGGCGCCGCGGCCGCCGCATCTCCCAGGCAGCGTTGAGCTCCGAGGCAACGGCGTTCAGCTCCCTGGGATTCTCCCCCAGGTACTGGAATTCGTCGAGGGTGACGACCAGCGGTTCCGGCGAGCGAAAATCCAGCAGCAGCCGAAAGACGCTGCGCCAGGTCGGGTAGTCCTCGGCGTGAAGCTCCTCACCAGACCATTCCGCCAGCGCGGCGATCAGCGCCTCGCGGTTCTGCGTGGGGGTAGTTTCTGCGGCCGTGAAATAGAAGGAGGCGCTGTCGTCTCCCCAGGCGCGTCCCAGCAAGTACGTCTTGCCCACCCGGCGCCGGCCGTACATCAGCACGAGCTTCTGCTCGCCGGCGGCCAGCAGGGTGCGCAGACGCTCCTGTTCGGCCTCTCGGTCTACGATCGCGTCCGGATCTCGCATCAGGTCGCTGGAAAGCAGCAGGGTTTACCTATTACAATCACGATTGAATACAAACGCGGTTGTATTACGTGACGATAGTAAAAGTGCTGCCCCCTGCTGACAAGTGCAGGAGTGTATTTCTCGGGAGGATAAGGAGCTGCGGGACGCCAGGACGGAGGATGAGTGCCGTTCCACCCCGCTGATCCTGCCGGCCCTTATCTCACCAGCCGCCTTCCGACCCGGCCGCGGGAAGCCTCGCGATCCGGTCCTCCACCAGGCGCAGGAACACGGGCAGGCGGCGGTCCCAGTACTCCCAGCCGTGCGCGCCCGGCACCTCGTGGTACTCGTACGCCAGCGGCCGCGCCGACATTGCCTGCACGAACGCGCGGTTCTCCGCCAGCAGCTCGTCCGCGCTGCCGCAGTCGATGTAGAAGTAGGTGCCCGCCGCCACGCGCGCCTCGCGGGCCAGCGCCACGAGGTCGTTCTCCGTGCGCGACGGGCTGCCCGCCGGCCCGAACTCATCCATCAGCGTGTGGTACGCCGTGTCCGCCGCCAGCGGCGCGCCGGAAAAGCTCCCGGCCAACGAAAAGCGCGCGGAGTACTTCAATCCCACCTTGAGCGCGCCGTATCCGCCCATGCTGAGGCCCGCCACGTAGCGCGCCTCGCGAAAGGTCAGCGTCCGGAACTGCGCATCCACGTAGGCGGGGATCTCGCGGGCCACGTACTCCTCGAAGCGCTCGTCCGGGCGGGCGGCGCTGTTGGTGTACCACGAGTTGCCCGCGTCCGGGAGGACGATGATGAGGGGGAGCCGCGCGGTGTAGACCAGCAGGTTGGTCCGCTGCATCCAGTTCAGGTTGCCGCCGCCGTGCCCGTGCAGCAGGTAGAGCACGGGATACCGCCGCGCCGACTCGTGGTAGCCCGTGGGGAGGATGACGGTCGCGTTGCGCGGCGCGGGGAGCGAGCCCGGGATGGAGACGATCCGCACCCGCGCCGTGTCGGGGATGGGGCCCGCCTGCGCGCGCGCCGTCCACGGCGCGCCGAGGACGAGCGCGGCGAGGAGGATCATCCAGCGCCGCGGCGGGCGTACCACGCGAAGTGCAGGCATCATGCATCCGGGCAGGGGAATCGGACCAAGCACATCATCCGGAATAGAGAGCCGGACCGGCGCACGTGCAACCGCCGAGGCGCGGGGCTTTCGGCGGCGGGGCGGGGCCGGTATCGTCCGTCCATGCTTGCTTCACACGCATTCCGGCCGCCGATGAAGACCCTGCTCGCCGCCCTGCTCCTGCTCGCCGCCTGCACGCGGGCGCCGGCTCCCACGCCATCCGCCGCCGCCGAAACGACGCCGCCCGGCCCGGGGACGATGCCCGCCGACTCCGCGGGCGTGGTGCTGCCCGGCGTCGACGTCTTTCTCGCGGACGTCCCGGTGCGGCTGCGGGGCAAGCGGGTGGGGCTCATCACCAACCACTCGGCGATCGACCGCGCGGGCACGCCGGACATCGACCGCATCGCTCGCCACCCGGAGCTGCGGCTGGTGGCGCTGCTGGCGCCCGAGCACGGCATCCGCGGCACCGTGGAGGCCGGCGAGCACGTGGGGGACGAGACGGATGCACGGACGGGCGTGCCGATCTACTCGCTGTACCGGGCGGAGGACCGCGGCCCCACGCCGGAGATGCTCCGGGACGTGGACGTGCTGGTGTATGACCTCCAGGAGGTGGGCGGCCGGACGTGGACCTACGTATCCACCATGGCGCTGGGGATGCAGGCCGCGGCGCGGAAGGGAATCCCGTTCGTGGTCCTGGACCGCCCGAACCCCATCGGCGGGGAGATCGTGGAAGGGGCCCTGCTGGACCCGCGCTTCAAGTCGTTCGTGGGGATGTATCCCATCCCGGCGCGCCACGGGATGACCGTCGGCGAGCTCGCCACGCTGTTCAACCGGCAGCACGGGATTGGCGTGGAGCTGATCGTGGTGCGCGCCGCCAACTGGCGGCGCTCGCAGTGGTTCGACGACACCGGGCTGCCGTGGGTCAATCCCTCCCCCAACCTGCGCTCGCTGGCGGCGCTGCAGAGTTATCCGGGCTCGGTCTACTTCGAAGGCACGAACCTGTCC
>DATING010001455.1:0-1645 GCA_035474555.1 Longimicrobium sp.
TCACGCTGGAGCGCGGCGCGTGGAGCGACGCCGCCGGACTGCGCGTGCTGCCGACGGCCGCGCCGCACGTGCAGGCCATCACCCGTTTCGCGCGGGCGCTCGGCGCGGCGCGGGGCGGGCAGCCGGCCGCTGCCCGTGAGGAAGTGGCTGCGCTCGCGACCCTGCGCGACTCGCTGGCGGGCCGGCGCGAGTCGTACTGGGCGACCATCGTGGGCGCGCAGCGGCTGGCGGCGGAGGCGTGGCTGGCGCGCGCGGAGGGCGACGACGCGCGGGCACTGCGGCTGGCGGAAGAGGCGGCGGCGCTGGAGGAGACGGTGGAGAAGCATCCCGTGACGCCTGGCCCGCTGCTCCCCGCGCGCGAGCTGCAGGCGGACCTGCTGATGGAGCTGGGGCGGGCGGCGGAGGCCCAGCGCGCCTACGAGGCCACGCTGGTGCGCGAGCCCAACCGCGCGCGGGCCCTGTTCGGCGCGGCGGGGGCGGCGGAGCGGGCGGGCGATGCGGCGTCCGCGCGCCGGCACTACGCGCAGCTGCTGGAGGTGATGCGCGCCGCCGACGACGGCCGCCGCGAGGTGCAGGCCGCTCGCGCCTTCCTCGCCCGGCGCTGATCCACGATCGGCCTCGGCAACGAGAGACGGAATCACGCGGAGAACACGGAGGAAAAGATCGAGGACGCGGAGAGAGACATCCTCCGCGTCCTCTCTTCGTACCTCCGCGTCCTCCCCGTGATCGTTCCTGGTCAACCTGCCCGAGCGATCTCCGCGGCTGGATCGTGCCCGGTTACCGCCCGGGGGCCGGGTCGGGGAACGCGTCGTCGGTGCGGATGGTGTAGGCGCCTTCCTTTCGCGGCGCGAGCGATGCGGCACGAACCACGTAGTCGCCGTGCTCCGCGGGGATGAAGCGCAGCACCGCCTCGCCCGCCCCGGAGATGGTGGACGACTTGAGCGGCACGAACGTGCCCCCTTCCACCGTGCCGATCCACAGCACCGGCGCCAGCTCCGCCGAGCGCATGGTGAGGGTGAGGCGGTCGCCCGCCACGGCGAAGAACGCGTACGTGTCGTAGTGGATCGGGTCGAGGGACGTGTTGCCCGCCCACGACTGGGGCGGCGCCAGCATGGAGTCGCCCGCCTGCAGCCGGCCCGCCACCTCCCCCTCGCGCTCCAGCCGCGGCAGCCAGTCGACGAGCCGCGCGGGTGCGCGGCCCGGCTCCACCGTCACGGTGTAGCTCCCCTGCTGCCCGCCTCCGCCCGTCACGCGGAAACCATAGTCTCCCATCGTCCGGGGCGTCACCGCGAGGCCGTCCTGTCCAAACTCTTCCGTCGCGATCTCGGAAGCCTCCTCCTCTACCGGGACCCACAGGCCGCCGACCATCGCTCCCCACTGGAGCACGGGCTGGAGCGAATCCGCCTCGACACGCACCACGATGGGCGTGCCAGGATCGCCGGCGTACAGAAAGGTGTCGAACGCTCCCCACTGGGACGATTCTGCGTCGTCCGGCGCGAGCGCCCCGCGGACGGTCTGCCCGGCGCGGATGACCTGCCATGGCTCGCGCGGCGCGCGAGCCATGATCGTATCGGTGACGAGCAGAATCCTTTCGCCGCCGCCGCCGCCGAGCTCGGCCTGGAAGGTTCCCGGCCCTTCTTCGCCG
>DATING010001456.1:0-3164 GCA_035474555.1 Longimicrobium sp.
ACCTCCTCCAGGCGCACCTGCATCACGTCGCGGTGGATGACCTCCACGGAGGGCGTATCCGCAAACTCCGCCGTCAGCCGCGCCGCCAGCGTGTCGTCCAGCTCCACCAGGACCAGCCGGCCCACCCGCCCGGCCAGGTGCCGCGTGAGCGCCCCCTGCCCCGGGCCGATCTCCATCACCTCGTCATCCATCGTGGGCTCCAGCGCGTCCACGATCATGCGCTGGATGTTGGCGTCGATGAGGAAGTTCTGCCCCAGCGACTTCTTGGCGCGGGGCGGCTGGCCGGGATACGACGGGGAGCGGGCCATCGGTCTTCCTAGAAGCGGACCACGACGGCCGTGCGGTCGTCCGGGGGCACGTGGGTGGCCTCGCCGGCGCGGACGAACAGGCGCTCGATCACCAGCTCGGGCGCCTCGGCGCGCAGGCGGACGGCCTCGTCCACCAGCACCCGCTCGCCCTCGATCTCGCCCGCGTCCAGCGCGTCGCTCAGCCCGTCGGTAAAGAGAAAGAGCATGTCCTCGCCCGACACCCACGGCACGCTCTTCTCGCCGTAGGTGTCGCGGTCCACGATGCCGAACGGGGGGTCCGTCACGTCCAGCCGCTGCGCCTCGCCCGCGCCCGTGACGCGAAAGGCGTGGCTGTGGCCGGCGTTGCTGTACGCCAGCGTCCCCGCCGCGGGATCGATGACGCCGTAGAACAGGGTCAGGTACATCTCCGTGTTCTCCAGCTCGTCGATCACCGCGCGGTGGGTGCGGTGCAGCACCTCCGCCGGTGCGTCGCCCTCGGAGGCGTGGATGGCCACGGCGCTGATGGTGAGCGCCATGATGAGCGCCGCGCCAAAGCCGTGGCTGCTCACGTCGCCGATGAGAACGCCCAGCCGTGCGTTGGGAAGGCGGAACAGGTGGTAGAAGTCGCCGCCCACGGACTCCGCTGGCACGCAGCGCGCGGCCACCTGCGCGTATCCCTCGAACTGCTCCACGGCGGGAAGGAGCTTGAGCTGGAGGTCGTGCGCCAGCTCCAGCTCGCGCTCCAGCCGCTGCTGGCGCAGGCTTTCCTCAATGAGCCGGTTGTTCTCCACCGCCGCGCCGATCTGGCTGGCGATGGCGGAGAGCAGCTTCATGTCGCCGGCGCTGAACCCGTCGTTGCCCGTGCGGCCGATGAGGTTGATGACGCCCACCGTCCGCGTTTCCCCCTCCGGCGGCGTGTAGCTCACGGGGACGGAGAGGAACGAACCCCGCTGGCGGTCGCCCCCCGCGCAGTCGTCGCGGTAGTACTCCTCGCCCGGCGCCAGGATGACGGGGCGCGAGTCGCGGAACACGGCGGCCGTCACGGAGCAGGGGTCGTCCACCTCGATGGGGTGCGTCTGCCCCGCGCCGCCTTCGACCGCGGCCAGCACGAGCCGCCGGTGGTCGGCGTCGTGCACCCAGAGCGAGGCGCGGCTGGCGCCCAGGATGCTGCTGACCTCGGCCAGGATGGTGGCCGACGCGTCTTCCAGCGAGATGATGGAGCCCAGGATCTCGCTGATGGAGTACAGCAGGGTGATCTCCTCGTACCGCTCGGCGATCTCGCGGCTGAAGGAGCGCATCTCCTCGTCGTGGCGGGCCGTGCGGGCCAGCGTGGCGCCCAGGAACGCCGCGGCGCCCTCCGCCTCGCCGTCCGCGGCGCCCGGCAGCTCCAGGCGCAGGGGCTGGCCGGGAACGTCCACGGCCCCGGGGCCGGGATCGCCGTCGCCGTCCAGGGGCGACCATCCGTCGCCGGCCGCCTGCCACAGGCGCGCGCCGGCCCATGCGCGGCGAAAGTCGCCGAGCACGTCGCGCACGGAGGCGGAAAGGCGGGGGGCGCTGGGGGCGGCCGTAATCACCCGGGGTCTACTGGCCGGACGCGCGGCGAAGGGGCTGCTGCTGGTTGCGCAGCACCAGGCGCACGCAGTTGCCCGGCTCGTTGTAGCGAACCTCGTCCATGAGCTCGCGGATGAGGAAGATGCCGCGGCCGCCGGTGCCGTCCAGGTTTTCCGGGAGGGTGGGGTCCGGCACCTTAGCCGGGTCGAATCCCGCTCCCTCGTCGTACACCTGCAGGGCCACCTCGTGGCTGCTGAGCTCCACCTCTACCCGCACGCGCTTGTCGGGATCGCTGCCGTTGCCGTAGATCATGGCGTTGGCCAGGGCCTCCGCCACGCCCACGCGAAAGTTCAGGTTGAGCCGCTGGCCGCCGAACGCGTACGCGCGCAGGCGGTCCACCAGGTAGGCCACGGCGTTCTCGATGACGCCGGGGTCGCTGGGCAGCTCCAGCACGAAGGCGCACGACTCGGGCGCCGCGCCGTTGCGCGCCGCCACGGTCAGCGGACCGGCGCGCCGGGGGCGCGCGAGGAGAAAGGCGTCATGGCGTTGCGAAACGCAGCGAGCCGCACCGGGAGACGGGCCCCCGGAGCGGCTGCGGCGGCCGATCTCATGCGAGTGGATGAGAGCTGGCGCGCGATCAAAAGCCCGTGAGGGCCTCGTCGCGAGTATCGGCGATGTTGAACAGCGTGTCGAGCTTGGTGAGCTCGAAGAGCGTCCGCAGGTCCTCGTTCAGGTTGGCCAGCCGCAGCTCGCCGCCCTGCTCGCGGATCTTCTTGGACAGGCTCACCAGCACGCCCAGCCCGGACGAATCGATGTAGCCGGTATTCGAGAAGTCGATGAGGAACTTGCGCTCGCCCCCCTCCAGCTCGTCAAGCACCTTCTGCTTCAGCTCCTGCCGGTTGCCGACGATGAGCTGACCATCCACGTCCACCACCACCACACCGTTCTGCTTGCTCGTCTGGAAGCTCATGGCTCCTCGATGATCCTCTAGGTTCGGGCCTGACCTGCTCCGCGACGGCGGGGAGCAAGGCCAGTGCCAGCCCCGGCGCAATCGGCGCGAACCCCTCGTCCGCGCCGCGGCCGTACGGAACACACGGTACGGCCCGCGCGTCCCGTGCGCAACCGTCGCGGCCCTCCCCGCGTGTGATCGATGACGGCGCGAAGGGCGAAATGTCACGCACCGCACGGAATCGATCGGCCGCATCTCCGCCGCCCAGCGTCACCGGGAGATCCGGCGCGGGCCGGGTGCCGCGGACTGGGCGTCGATCCGTCCCCGCCGAATGAATTCGCGGCAATGAACCCGCGATGTCGGCCTTCGCCAACATA
>DATING010001457.1:0-2298 GCA_035474555.1 Longimicrobium sp.
GCTACAACTTCACACTGTCGGCCTCCGCCGACACCACCGCGGGTGCCCGCCCATGGGCACAATCCCAATCGCCTTTCTCCTCGCCGCAATACGCAAGTCAATGTGCGACATGGTGATGCGCACATGCACCCGCTCAGGACGGCGATGATTCTCCATCACGCCGAGGTTCGGCGCCGGCTCCTGGCGCGGTAGGGACCGGCGAGCACACGTCAGATCGGTCGCCGAAGAAACATCTGCCACATCTCTCGACATTCCGCCTTTGCGTGTGCACTATGGTGGAGGAGCGCCGATGCGCGCGCTCCGCCGCCGAGGAAGGCCCCTCCGCGATCCGCTGTTACCGTTGCAGTTTCCCGCTCAATCGCACGATCCCATCCAGCTCTGGCACGAGGGACCCTTCCCCGCGTGGCCCGAGTAGCACACGTGTCCCCGCCAGCTCCGGGGGACCCGCCGATGAAATCCGCTGCATCTCATTCCATTGCATTGCGTTAGACGCGATCCGCGCTCAATGGCGGGACATTGATCCGGCGCCTATGACGGGGGTCCATGGGGGTCTTGCAATCCGCACGACGACTGGGCAATCTGCGATTTGAATCGTGTTTACATGACACGCCTAAGTGATGTTTCTTGACAGGCATCCGTTCTTCGCTTAAAGTGAAATCCCGCTCCCCGAAGTACCGTTTTTCACCACGGCAACGCAGGTCCACGATGTACTTGCCCGCCCTCCTAGGGCTGCTGGCATTTGCGCATGCCGCGCCCATCGATCCCGACCCGGTCCCGGGCGCCCCGCGCACGGCCCGGCACGAGCTCACGTCGGCCAGCGAAGCCGGGCTGAGCTCCGTCGCACTCAGCCGCGCCGAGGCGGCCGTGTGGGACGAGATCAACCGGGGCTCGTTCCCCGGCGCCTCCATCGCCGTGGGGCGCTGGAACCACGTGGTGCTGGAAGAAGGGCTGGGCCGCACGGGCTACGGCGAGGGCGAGGTGGACCCCGACCGCACCGTGTACGACCTGGCCTCGCTCAGCAAGGTGGTGGGCACCACCACGGCCGTGATGCTGCTGGTGGAAGACGGCAAGATGTCGCTGGACGACCCGGTGCAGGCGTACCTGCCGGAGTTCCAGGGCATCGGCAAGGACCGCGTGACCATCCGCCACCTGCTCACCCACACCTCCGGCCTTCCCGCCGGCGCCGACGTGTACGGCGCCACGCCCCAGGACGGGCTGCTGCGGCTGATGCGCGTGCCCCTGGGGCACTCGCCGGGAATGCACGTGGAGTACAGCGACGTGGGCTTCGTGATCCTGTTCGCCGCGGCGGAGCGGGCGGCGGGCGAGCCCCTGTACCACCTGCTGGACCGCCGCGTCTTTGCCCCCCTGGGGATGAACAGCACCACCTACGTGATGGGCGAGGGCTGCCTGCGCTGCGCAGGCACGTCGCGCAACCTGGGGCAGGCGTACCGCGGCCGGGTACACGACCCCATCAGCCGGCGGCTGGGCGGCATCTCGGGCAACGCGGGGCTGTTCAGCACGGCGCACGACATGGCCCGGTTCGCGGCCATGATGGCCAACGGCGGCGAGCTGAACGGCGAGCGGGTGCTGCGGGCCGCCACCATCCGCGCCTTTACCCAGCGCCAGCCGGGGACGGGCACCCGCGCGCTGGGGTGGGACACGCCGGGCGCGCCGGGCACGGGCGCCTCGGGAACCCGCGTGAGCAGCCGCTCCTTTGGCCACACGGGCTTCACCGGCACGTCCATCTGGATCGACCCGGAGCGCGGCACCTGGGTGGTGCTGCTGGCCAACCGCACGTACGAGGACGGCCCCAACCGCATGCAGGCCCTGCGGCGCACGCTGCACGACCGCGTGGCCGACTCGGTGCAGGGCGTGGAGCGGCGGAACGGCACCGGCATGACCTTTACGCCGATGGGACAGTAGGTTACGCGATCGTGTGACACCGCGCCGGATGTTTCGGCGCGGTGTTTGCTTTTGTGGGAGGGTGCAGAAACCGCCGCGCGGCCGCCAGGACCCGGAAACGGTCGCACCGGCAGGCGAGCTTCACCGAACACTCCGGGAGGATGAGCCCCATGGCCACCGATCAGGACGCCCTTCGCGAGTTGCTGGGCCCTTCCGCCGACATGCCCGCCCCGCCGTCGCCCGACGATCGCGACGACAAGGGCGAGGCCACGGGCGGCATCATCCCCGGCACCGGCCGCCGGTCGGAGGACCACCAGCCGCTGCCGCCCGGCCAGACGTCCGACCAGCAGGGATAGCCGGCCGGCACGACGCCGACCCCACGGCGGATTCCGCACC
>DATING010001458.1:0-2634 GCA_035474555.1 Longimicrobium sp.
CCATCCGCCTCGCAGGCAGCGGTGGTCGCACAGACCGTGGTCTCCGTCGGCCCGTAGGCGTTCACGAAGGCACGGCCCCCGCTCCAGCGCTCCACCGTGGCGGCGTCCACCGCCTCGCCCGCGCTCACCACCGTGCGCAGCTCCGGCAGGTCGTCCGGCGAAAGGATGGACAGCACCGACGGCGGCAGCGTGGCCACGGTGACCCGCCCGCGCCGCAGCGTCTCCAGCAGCCCCGCACCGGGAAGGAGCGCGTCGCGCGAGGCCATCACGAGCGTGGCCCCGGCCAGCAGCGCGTCGAACACCTCCGCCACCGCCGCGTCGAAGGAAAACGAGGCGAACTGCAGGACGCGGCTGCTGCCGTCGATGCCGAAGCGGCGGGCCTGCGCGTACGCCAGGTTGGGGACGCCGCGGTGCGGCACCATCACGCCCTTGGGCGTCCCCGTGCTCCCGGAGGTGTGGATCACGTACGCCCGGTGGTCGGGCGAAACGCGGACGTCCGGGTTCTCCACGGACTCCGCCGCGATCCGCGCCCCGTCCCCGTCCACGCTCACCACCGCGACACCGTCGCCGGCGGGGAGCGCCGCGCGCAGCGACTCCTGCGTCACCAGCACAGGCACGGCCGCGTCCGCCAGCACGAACGCCAGCCGCTCCGCGGGATAGGCGGGGTCCAGCGGGACGTACGCGCCGCCCGCCTTCAGCACGGCCAGGACGGAGACGATCATCTCCGGTCCCCGCTCCAGGCAGATCCCCACCCGCACCTTGGGGCCGACACCGCGCCCGGCGAGATGGTGTGCCAGCCGGTTCGCCCGCGCGTTCAGCTCCGCGTAGCTCAGCGTCTCGTCTTCGAAGACGAGTGCGGCCGCGCCAGGCGCCCGTGCCGCCTGCGCCTCGAACAGCTCGTGGATGCAGCGGTCCGCCGGGTACTCGGCCTCCGTGCGGTTCCACGCCTCCAGCACCCGCACGCGCTCCGACTCGCCGAGCAGTTCCAGCCGCGAAAGCCGCACGTCCGCGTCCGCGGCGACCTGCTCCAGCACCCGTGCCAGGTGGCCGAGCATCCGCTCCGCCGTGCCGCGCTCGAACAGGTCCGTGGCGTAGCTGAGGCGCGCGCGGAGGCCGTCGGGCCCCTGCGCCAGCTCCAGGCTCAGGTCGAAGCGGGCCGCCTCCTCCGCGCCGTCCGTGGCTTCCAGCCGCAGCGGGTCCGCCGCCGCGCGGGGTGCCGCGGCCCGTCCGCCGCCGACGCTGTGCTGGTTGTGCAGGACGATGACGGCCTGCACCAGCGGCGCGTGGCTGAGCGACCGCTCGGGGTTCAGCTCCTCAACCAGCTTCTCGAACGGGAGTGCCTGGTGCTCGAAGGCGCCCAGCGTGGCCTCGCGCACGCGCCCCAGCAGCTCCGCGAAGGGGGGATCGCCGGAGAGATCGCCGCGCAGCACCAGCGTGTTCACGAAGAAGCCGACGATCCCCTCCACCTCCGCCGACCCGCGGTTGGCGATGGCCGTGCCCACCAGCACGTCGTCCTGGCGGGCGTAGCGGCCCAGGAGGAGCTGAAAGGCCGCGAGGTAGACCATGAACGGCGTGGCGTCGTGCGCCCGCGCCAGCGCGTCGACGCGCGCGGAAAGGCCGGCGCCCAGGGAGGCGCTCACGGAGGCGCCGCGGTAGGTGCGCACGGCGGGCCGCGGGTGGTCTCCCGTGATCTCCAGCCGCGTGGGGGCCCCCTCCAGCGCGTCGCGCCAGAAGCCCACCAGCCGCGCGAGGGCGTCGCCGGAGAGGCGCTCGCGCTCGCGGAGGGCGTGGTCGCCGTACTGCAGCGGGAGCGGCGCCAGCGGCGAGGGCTCGCCACGCGAGAAGGCCTGGTACAGCGCCTTCAGCTCGCGCTCCAGGATGCCGCTGGACCAGCCGTCGGTGACCGCGTGGTGCAGGTTCCAGAGCAGGGCGTGCTCGCCGGCCGCCAGCCGAACGAGGGAGGCGCGAAAGAGCGGGCCCTCCTCCAGCCGGAAGGGGGCGGAGGCGTCGGCGTGCGCCAGCCGCTCCAGCCCGGCCACCGCCTCGGCGGGAGGCAGCGCGGAGAGGTCCGTCACCGCCAGCCGGAACGGCGCGGGCGGGGCGACCACCTGCACCAGCTCTCCGCCGCGCTCCTCCAGCCGCGTGCGCAGCGTCTCGTGGCGCCGCACCAGCGCGTCCACGGCGCGCTCCAGCGCGGCCACGTCCAGGGGGCCGGGGATGCGCCAGACGCGGGGCATCGAGTAGGCGGTGCCCCCCGGCTCCAGGCGATCCAGCAGCCACATCCGCCGTTGCGCGAACGACGCCGGAAACGCGGAGGGGCGCTCGCCGCCGCCCTGGCCGGCGGACGCCGCGGCCGCGTCGGCCTTCATCTTCAGCTTCAGCGCCAGCAGCTTCTGCTTTTCGGGCGACAGGTCGGCCAGCCGGGCGATGATATCAGTCATGTACTGCTCTGTGTGCGATGGGCATCCGACGAGACGGAGGTGCCGGGTGCTGGCGACTGCGGTTCAATGCGGCGAGGCGGTTTCGTGCTCGGCGGGCCGCGGACGCGGCGGGTTCGAGGGGCCGGGTCGCACGCCGCGCGGCTCCTCACCTCCCGCCCCCAACAGGCGTAAACGTAAGATTATTCAGGGACTG
>DATING010001459.1:0-4164 GCA_035474555.1 Longimicrobium sp.
TGACCTGCTCGTCCAGCCGGCCCAGGTATTCGATGGTGCCGTCCGCCAGCCAGCGCACCTTGTCGCCCGACCGATAGAGCCGCGCGCCCGCCTGCCCGCCGAACGGATCGGGGACGAAGCGGTCCGCCGTGAGCCCCGCGCGTCCCAGGTACCCGCGCGCCACCTGCGCCCCGCCGATGAACAGCTCACCGGGGATGCCGGCCGGCATCGGGCGCATCCCGCCATCCAGCACGTAGACGCGCGTGTTGGCGACGGGCCCGCCGATGTCCGGCGCGCGCTCGCCATCGGCCGAAACGCGGCCCGACGTGGCGACGACGGTGCACTCCGTCGGCCCGTAGTTGTTGCTGAGGGCGAACGGCAGCTCGACGCCCGGACGCGACTGGAGCCGGTCGCCGCCCGTGAGCATCCACCGCAACGCCGTGGTGGCGGGCCACTCCAGCGCCAGCAGCGGCTCCGCGACGGGCGTCGGGATGAAGGCAACGGTGATGGGCCGCGCCGCCAGCCAGTCGCGCAGGGCGGGCGGATCCGCGCGGACCTCCTCCGGCACCACCTCGACGGATGCGCCGCGGGTCAGGTACGGCCACAGCTCCCACGCGGAGGCGTCGAAACCCGGGCTGGCGATCTGCGTGGCGCGATCCGCGTCCGTCACGCCGAACGCGTCCACGTGCCAGGCGCAGAGCGCGGCGAGACCGGCGTGCTCCACCGCCACGCCCTTGGGCGTCCCGGTGGAGCCGGAGGTGTAGACGACGTACGCCCCGGTGCGCGGCGCCACCTCGATCCGGGGATTTTCCGGGGATTCGGATGCGATCGAATCCCAATCCCCGTCCACGCGGATGACCTGCACGCCCTCTCCCAGGGGCGGCGGGGCAAGGCCGGCCTGCGTCAGGAGCACGGGCGCGCCGGAGTCGCGCATCATGAACTCCAGGCGATCCGCCGGATATGCGGGATCCAGCGCCACGTACGCCGCGCCCGTCTTCATCACCCCCAGCAGCGCCGTGACGAGGTCGGGGCCGCGCTCCAGGCACACGCCCACGCGGACCTCCGGCCCGGCGCCCCGGCGGAGGAGGTGGTGCGCCAAGCGGTTGGCCCGCTCGTTCAGCGCGCCGTACGTCAGTGATCCATCGGCGGATGCGACGGCCACCGCCATGGGCGCGCGCTCCGCATGCGCCTCGAACCACCGGTGGACGGCGACGTCCGCGCGATACGGGGCATCCGTGCGGTTCCATCCATCCACCACCGCCGCGCGCTCGTCCGCGCCCAGCAGCTCCAGCGCCGCGATGGGCCGATCCGCATCCTCCGCCACCTGCTCCAGCACGCGCTCCAGGTGCCCGAGCATCCGCGCGATGGTGGCGCGCTCGAAGAGGTCCGTGCTGTACTCCAGCGTGCCGTGAATGCCCTCCGCGTCCGCCTCCACGTCGAGCGTGAGGTCGAACTTGGCCGTGGCCAGCGCCGCGTCCACGCCCTCCACCCGCAGCCCGGGCATTCCGTCGCCGGCGGGGCGGCCGCTCTGCAAGGCGAACATCACCTGCACGAGCGGAGCATGGCTCAGGCTGCGCTCGGGCGCGAGCTCCGCCACCAGCCGCTCGAAGGGCACCTCCTGGTGCTCGAAGGCATCCAGCGTGGCCGTACGCACCCGCCGCAGCACCTCGCCAAAGCCGGGATTGCCGCCCAGCTCCGTCCGCATCACCAGCGTGTTGACGAAAAAGCCGATCAGCGCCTCCACTTCGCCGCGCGTGCGTCCGGCGCTCGGACTGCCCACGACCACGTCCTCGCTCCCGGCGTACTTCGCCAGCAATACCTGGAAGGCAGACAGCAGCACCATGTACAGCGTGGCGCCCTCGCGCCGCCCCAGCGCCTCCAGCCGCTGCAGCAGCACGGGCGAGAGCGCCACGGACGCCCGCGCACCGCGGTAGCGCTGGACGGCGGGGCGCGGATGGTCCGTGGGCAGCTCCAGCAGCGACGGCGCGCCGGTCAGCTGCTGCTTCCACCAGGCGACCTGCGTATCCAGCGCCTCGCCGCGCAGGTGCTCGCGCTGCCAGACGGCAAAGTCCGCGTACTGCACCGGCAGCTCCGGCAGCGGCGACTCCGCGCCCTGGGTGAACGCACCGTACAGCGCGCCAAGCTCGCGGAAGAGCACGTCCAGGCTCCAGCCGTCGCTGACGACGTGGTGCATGCACAGCAGCAGCACGTGCTCGTCGTCCGCCAGGCGGAGGAGCGACGCGCGAAAGAGCGGGCCCGTGGCCAGGTCGAACGGCCGGCGCGCCTCCTCGTCGGTCCGCCGGCGGGTCTCGGCCTCGCGCGCCGCGCCGTCCAGCGCGGACAGGTCCTCCATCGGCAGCGCGAAGCCGGCGAACGGCGCGATGACCTGCACCGGGATACCGCCGTATGCAGCGAACGTCGTACGCAGCGCCTCGTGGCGGCGGACGATCTCGCCCAGCGCGCGCTCCAGCGCCCCGGCGTCCAGCGCGCCCGTCAGCCGCAGCGCCGCGGG
Source organism: Longimicrobium sp. (assembly GCA_035474555.1). Lineage (GTDB taxonomy): Bacteria > Gemmatimonadota > Gemmatimonadetes > Longimicrobiales > Longimicrobiaceae > Longimicrobium. The sequence continues at coordinate 2,492 of DATING010001459.1, forward strand.
GATGTTGTAGAACGCGCTCTGCGCCTCCAGCTGGTCCAGGAACCAGAGTCGTTCCTGCGCAAAAGAGAGCGGCAGCGCGTCCGTCCGCTCGACCGGGACGATGGACGGCAGCCGCGGCTGTCCCGCGCGGCGGATCACTTCCACCCGCGCCGCAAGCCGGGCCACGGTGGGGCCCTCGAACAGCGCGCGCAGGGGCAGCTCCACGCCCAGCACGGCGCGGACGCGCGACATCACGCGCGTGCCCATGAGCGAGTGGCCGCCCAGCTCGAAGAAGTTGTCCTCGATTCCCACGCGGTCCACGCCCAGCAGCTCGGCCAGGATGCCGGCCAGCACCTCTTCCGTGGGCGTGCGCGGCGCCACGTACTCCGCCTCGGCCGACACGGGCTCCGGCGCGGGGAGCGCCTTGCGGTCCAGCTTGCCGTTGGCCGTGAGCGGAAGGGCGTCCAGCAGCAGGAAGGCGGACGGCACCATGTAGTCCGGCAGCACGCGGCGCAGGTGCGCGCGCAGGTCCGCTGCGGACACGCCGTCGCCCACGACGTACGCCGCCAGCCGCCGGTCGCCCGGCCGGTCCTCGCGGGCGATGACGACGCACTCGCGCACGCCGGCGTGCTGGCGCAGCACGGCCTCGACCTCGCCCAGCTCGATGCGGAAGCCGCGGACCTTGACCTGCTCGTCCAGCCGGCCCAGGTATTCGATGGTGCCGTCCGCCAGCCAGCGCACCTTGTCGCCGGAGCGGTACAGCCGCGCGCCCGCCGTCCCGCCGAAGGGATCGGGGACAAAGCGGTCCGCCGTGAGCCCGGCGCGCCCCAGGTAGCCGCGCGCCACCTGCGCGCCACCGATGAACAATTCGCCGGGGATGCCGGCCGGCAGCACGCGCATCCCGCCATCCAGCACGTAGACGCGCGTGTTGGCGATGGGCCCGCCGATGTCCGGCGCGCGCTCCCCCTCCGAAGAGACCCGGCCCGACGTGGCGACGACGGTGCATTCCGTCGGCCCGTAGTTGTTGCTGAGGGCGAACGGGAGATCGATCCCCGGTCGCGATTGCAGCCGGTCGCCGCCGGTCAGCATCCAGCGCAGCGGGGTGGAGGCCGGCCACTCCAGCGCCAGCAGCGGCTCCGCGACGGGGGTGGGGATGAAGGAAACGGTGATGGACCGCGCCGCCAGCCAGTCGCGCAGGGCGGGCGGATCCGTCCGCACCTCCTCCGGCACCACGTCGATGGAGGCGCCGCGCGTCAGGTACGGCCACAGCTCCCACGCGGACGCGTCGAACCCCGGGCTGGCCAGCTGCGTCGCGCGGTCCGCCTCCGTGACGCCGAACGCGTCCGCGTGCCAGGCGCAGAGCGCGAGCAGCCCGGCGTGCTCCACCGCCACGCCTTTCGGCGTCCCGGTCGATCCAGAGGTGTAGACGACGTACGCCCCGTTGCGCGGCGTCACGTCCATCCGGGGGTTCTCCGGGGATTCCCCCGCGATCGATTCCCAGTCCCCGTCGATACGGATGATCCTCACGCCGTCCGCGACGGGGGGCGGCGTCAGCCGGTCCTGCGTGAGGAGCACGGGCGCGCCGGAGTCGCGCATCATGAACTCCAGCCGGTCGGCGGGATACGCGGGGTCCAGCGCCACGTACGCCGCGCCCGTCTTCATCACCCCCAGCAGCGCCGTGACGAGCGCGGGGC
>DATING010001460.1:0-10851 GCA_035474555.1 Longimicrobium sp.
ACATCTGGCAAACCAAGCCCAACAACGGCTGGAGCACGTGGGCCAGCCTGGGCGGCGTGGTGTTCGACCCGGTGGCCGGGAGCAACCAGGACGGCCGGCTGGAGGTGTTCGCCCGCGGCACCGACGGCGCGCTCTGGCACATCTGGCAGACCAAGCCCAACAACGGCTGGAGCAGCTGGGCCAGCCTGGGCGGCAAGTTCACGGAGCCGGCGGCGGTGGGCAACAACCAGGACGGCCGGCTGGAGGTCTTCGTGCGCGGCACCGACGCCGCGCTGTGGCACATCTGGCAGACGGCGCCCAACAACGGCTGGAGCAAGTGGGCGTCGCTGGGGGGCGGGGTGTCGCAGCCCGCCGTCATCGGCAACGCGGACGGCCGGCTGGAGGTGTTCGTGTGCGGCACAGACGGCGCCATGTGGCACATCTGGCAGACCAAGCCCAACAACGGCTGGAGCGCCTGGGCTTCGCTCTCCGGCGTCATCAAGGCGGGGCTGTGCGCCGGGCGCAACAAGGACGGCCGGCTGGAGGCGCTCGTGAGCAGCGACGGCACCACGCTGCGCCACCGCTGGCAGACGGCGCCCAACAACGGCTGGAACTGACGCCCGCCCGCGCCCGGATTCCCGGACGCGGCAGCTGAAAAGAGGGGTGGATGCGCGCGCATCCACCCCCGTGCAACGGGGCGATCGATCCGGCCGGATCCGTCCGCCCGGACGCTACCGCTGCTCGCCCTCGCCCCGGTCCTCTTCTTCACGCCCCAGGAACAGCACCACGGCGTCGCCGCGCTCGTGGCGGCGGACGGGCCGGCGCAGGGGCTGCTGGTAGCCGCGCCGCACGTCGTACGAGGCCTCGTACGGGCCCGGGCGGGGACCGTCGGGGAACACGTCGCGGTCGCGGCCAAAGCGCGAGGCGGCGGAGTCGGAATCGGTGAACATGCTGGGCGCGCTCCTGGGTCGGGGGGTGCACGCCCGTGGGCGCAAAAAGAACGCCCGCCCCGGAACACGGGGCGGGCGTCTCGTTCAGCCACGACAACGGCAGGTCGGGGGGCTCACACCTCGAGCGGCTTCTCCTCCACCAGGGCACGCAGCTCCTTGCTGGGCTTGAACACGGGCACGGCGCGCGGCGGCACCTCCACCGGGTCGCCGGTGCGCGGGTTGCGGGCCAGGCGGCTCTTGCGCTCCCGGACCTTGAACGTGCCAAACCCGCGGATCTCGATGTTCTGGTGCTCGGCCATCGCGTCCTTCACCGAATTCAGGAACGCGTCCACCACCACCGCGCAATCGCGCTTGGTGACGCCGGGCCCGATGGTGTCGGCAACGCGCTGGACAAGGTCCGCCTTGGTCATGAGAAAGCTCCTCCTGGGGGTTGGTGCCGTGCGTGGCTGCGAGCGAGGTCCGTGATATCCCGCGGGCTGGCGCGTCCGTGCCGCCGGCCGTTCCCGGCCAGACGAGTGCCGGCCCGGGTGGCGTACAACTCGCCGGCCCGGGATGGCCGAATGCGTCCGTTCGTGATCGGGAGCGTCGGAATACGGCCGGAGCGGGGATCGCGCGGGCGAAGTGGCCTAAGAATCTGGTGGAAGGTCACTTATATGGGCGGAACGATAATCCGCGCCGCGAGCGCCGTCAAGCGTCTCGCGCGGCCGGCGCGCCGCGGCGCTGCATCTCATCCACAAACCGGTCAAAGAGATAGCGCGAGTCATGCGGCCCCGGCGCGGCCTCGGGATGGTATTGCACCGAAAAAACCGGCCGCTCCCGGTGCTCCAGCCCCTCGACCGTGTGGTCGTTCAGGTTCATGTGCGTTACCCGCAGCTCCGGCGCGCCGGGAATGCCCTCCTCGTCGCCGCGCACGGCAAAGCCGTGGTTCTGCGCCGTGATCTCCACCGCCCCGTCGCTCAGCCGCCGCACGGGGTGGTTGCCGCCCCGGTGCCCGTACTTGAGCTTGTACGTCTCGGCCCCGAAGGCACGGGCAATGAGCTGGTGCCCCAGGCAGATGCCGAACACGGGCGTCCCCTGCCCCGCCAGGGCGCGGATGGCTTCGAGCGCATGTCCCACGGCCTCCGGGTCGCCGGGGCCGTTGCTGACGAACAGCCCGTCCGCGCCGGCCGCCACGATCTCCTCCATGGGCGTCTCGGCGGGGAGCACCGTGACCTCGCACCCCTTCTGCGCCAGCAGCTTGAGCGAGTGCGACTTGACCCCGAAGTCGTACGCCAGCACCCGGAAGCGCGCGTCGCCGTCCGCGGGCACCACGTAGCGGTCGTCCGTGGACACGCCGCCCGCCAGGTCCAGCCCCGCCATCTCCGGCTGCGCGCGGATCTGCTCCAGCAGCTGCGCGGGATCGGTCTCCGCGGGCGCGATGGCGCCGCGCATGGCGCCCCGCGAGCGGATGTGGAGGGTGAGGGCGCGGGTGTCGACGCCCGTGATGGCCACCACCCCGTGCCGCCGCAGGTACGCCTCCAGCGACTCCGCCGCGCGCCAGTTGCTGTACACGGGCGGCGCCTCGTGCAGCACGAAGCCGGCGACCTGCGGGTGCCCGCTCTCCTCGTCCTCGGCGTTGACGCCGTAGTTGCCGATGAGCGGGTAGGTCATGGTGATGATCTGCCCGGAGTAGGAGGGGTCCGTGAGGACCTCCTGATACCCGGTCATCGACGTGTTGAAGACCACCTCGCCGAACGCCGTTCCGCGGGCGCCGTACGCCTCGCCGCGGAACGCGCGTCCATCCTCCAGCATCAGCACTGCGGGCTCGGCCAACGGACGTCTCCGGAGCGGGTGGGCAAGTTCATGGGAGAGCGGGAGATGCGGGGCGGCAATCTACGGCCCGCCGGATCGATGTCAAGCGGCGCCCCGCCGCCACCCATCCTTCCCGTCCCCCGGCGGACGCGGACGCCGTCTCCTACGGCGCCGCCGCACCGGGCATCGACCCGCCCGCGCCGATATCGTCACCCGTCGGCGGAACGGCGGACGGAGAGGCGGACGCGGGGGCCGGCGGCAGGCGCTCCGCCAATCGTCCCCATCCGCGCAGCAGCGGCTCGTCCAGCGGGGGGACGGGCTGCACGGTGATGCGCCCGTGGTACGCCGGGTCAAAGCGCCCGCGCGCGGAGTCCGCCGCCGCGCGGGCCTCGTCCATCCGCCCGCGCAGGGCCAGCAGCCGCGCGTAGTGGAACCACGCCGGCCCGCTGGCCGCCCCGCCCGCGCCGCGCAGGGCGGCCTCGCGCACGGCCAGCGCGGAGTCCGGCAGCCCCAGCCCGTCGTACGCCAGCGCGCGGCGGTGCTGCACCAGCGCGCGCGTCCGGGGATCGTCCGCGCGGGGGCCGCGGGCGTCCAGCACGGCCAGCGCCTCGCGGTAGCGCCCGCGCTGCACGAGCACCGAGGCCAGGTCCACGCGCGCCTGCGGCATCTCCGGGACGATCCGCAGGGTGCGCCGCAGCACGGGCTCCGCCTCCTCGGCCCGCCCCAGGTCCAGCAGCACGGACGCGTATCCCACGTTCATCCCGGGATGGTTGGCATCCACCTTCTCCATGGCCCGGCGGTACCAGGGCAGCGCCTCGCCCGGACGGCCCGCGCGCACCAGCAGTTCCGCCGCCTTCCACTCCACCAGCCACACGTCCGGGTGGTCCCGCATCAGCTGCTGCAGCACCGTCTCCGTCGATTGCCACGAGGGCGTGCGCGTCCACGTCCGCGCGGCCAGCAGCGCCAGGACCACGGCGGCCGCCATCATCGCCGGGCGGATGCGCGCCGGGTGCCTGCGAACGGCGTGCACCAGGGGAGGAAGGAGAAACGCGAGCGCCACGGAGGGAAGGTACAGCGTCCGCTCCGCCAGCAGCACGCCCACGGGAAAGACGACCTGTGAGACGGGGAGCACGGCGGCGGCGAACCACAGCACCGCCGCGGCGATCCACCGGCCGCCGGCCCACGAACGCCACGCGGCCGCCGCCAGGCCAATCCCCAGCAGCACCCCCACCCACACCAGGGGCTCGCCCCAGGTGGCGGGGCCGAGCGCGTCCGGCCCCCACTCGGCGGACAGGTCGGCCGGGTACAGCATCAGCCGCAGGTACTCGGGCCACAGCCGCACGGCCGTGGCCAAGCGGTCCACGGTGGACAGGTCGCGGAGATACGGGGCGGGATCCGTCCCCGCACCCGCCCCGCCCAGCACCGACTGCCGGAGGAGGAGGTACGCCGCCAGCCCCGCGACGAGCGCGGCCAGCAGCCCCGCGTTGCGCCGGAGGAGGGCCAGCACGCCCGCGCCGCTCCCCCCGCCATGACGCGGACCGTCTCGCTCCCCCTCGCCCTCGGCCCGGCCGCGCAGGGCGTCCACGACCAGCAGCAGCGCCGGCAGGGCCACGGCGCTTTCCTTGGCGAGCAGCCCCGCCACGTACAGGAGGGCGATCCCCGCGATCCGCCCCGCGCCCCGCGGTCCGGGGCGCAGGTACAGGTGGCACGCGGCAAGGACGGCCAGGGTGGCGAGCACCTCCGCCCGCCCCACCAGGTTGGCGACCGCCTCCACGTGCACGGGATGCACGGCGAACAGCACCCCCGCGCCCGCCGCCGCGGCCCGCCCGCCCCCCAGCCGCAGCACCAGCCCCGCCACCAGCAGCGACACCACCGCGTGCAGCAGCACGTTGGTCGCGTGAAAGACGCCCGGCGCGTCGCCGAACAGTGCCCACTCCCCCGCGAAGGAGAGCAGCGTCACGGGCCGGTACAGCTCGCTGGAGCTGGGCCAGTACGCGCTGCCCAGCAGCTCGCCCACGCGCCCCAGCCCGTGCACCAGCGGGTTGCGGCGCAGGATGAGCTCGTCATCCATCGCGTAGCCGTTGCGGGCCGCGCTGGCGTAGACGGCGCAGGCGGCCGCGGAGGCGAGCGCCAGGGTGCCGGCGGAGTGCCGGGGCGCGCTGCGAAGCAAAGGCATGCGAACGGGTTGCGGGCGAATGAGTCCAGGACCGGCGGCACGCAAGCTGGCGTGCCGTACCGCGCGCCGCAACGCCGGGCCCCTCGTCTTGCACCCTGCAAGGAATCATGCAAGAAGACCCGGCACGGACACGGCCATGCAGCGGAATCGATCTCGTAAACTAACTTCCTGCAACGAGTTGCATTTTGCGCGGCAACTGGTACACCCTGTGCCTTACTCTGGACCCGGACAGCACGACGAACAGTGCTGGCAGCACCCCCAACACCACCTCACCCCACAGGGAGCTACACAATGCGCAACCTCCGCAACCGCCAGGGCTTCACCCTCATCGAGCTCATGATCGTGGTCGTGATCATCGGCATCCTTGCCGCCATCGCGATCCCGAAGTTCAGCAACGCCTCGGCGCGTGCCAAGGAGAAGGAAGCCGAAGTGATCCTCAAGCAGGTGTACACCATGCAGGGCACCTACCGCGCCGAGCATGGCACCTGGGCCACGACCGTGCCGCAGCTTGAGACGGTCGGCTGGGAAGAGCCCACCAGCGTGAAGAACTACACCTGGACGGCCGCCCACATCGCCAGCAACACCTGCCTGGCCCCGATCGGCACCCCGCACAAGGGCAAGGCGATCAACTTCAACACCGGCGAGATCGACCCCGACTGCTAAGCAGCGGTCACACGGGATCCGGGGATGCGCGAGCATCCCCGGGTCCCGGTCCACTCGCTCCATGCGCTTCTTTTTCTCTCTCTGCTTCATCCTTACTCGCGGAAACCCAGCCCATGTTCCCGGAACACCGGCTTTCCCGGCGCGGCTTTACCCTGATCGAGCTGATGATCGTCGTGGTCATCATCGGGATCCTGGCCGCCATCGCCATTCCGCGATTCAGCATCACGTCCCACAAGTCCAAGGAAAAGGAAGCCGACGTGCTCCTTTCCCAGATCTACCGCCTGCAGGAGGCCTACCGCGCCGAGCACGGCGTGCCGGCCGGCAGCGACACCGACCTGGCGACGGTGGGATACGAGGCGCCCGTCCTCAAGTTCTACGACTACACCGGCTCCGTGGACGTGCCGCAGTGCCTGGCCTCCACGGGAACGTGGAACAGCCGGCGGGTCACCACGGCGGGCGACATTGAGAACTGCTGACGGAACCATCCATCCCGATCAATCGGTGCAGGTGCAGACCGTTCCCGCTTCCGCCGCCGGTGCCACCCGCCCCGGCGGCGCGATTCGTTCCGGGCCGGCCGCGGAGGGCGGGCGCGCCGCCACCCGCCGCCGCCGGCAGCTGATCGTCCTGGTCGCCGTGCTGGCGGGGGCGCTGCTGCAGGTGATGCAGTACGCGGTGAACCGCGCCATCTGGCTGGACGAGGCGCTCATCGTGCACAACGTGCTGAACCGCGGGTTCCGGGGCCTCATGGACCCGCTGGACTTTGGGCAGACGGCGCCCTACGGCTTTCTGGCGCTGGAGCGCGCGGCCGTGGCGCTGCTGGGCGGCGGCGAGTACGCCCTGCGCCTGGTGCCGCTCCTGGCGGGGCTGGCAGCCCTGGCGCTCTTTCCCGCCGTGGCGCGGCGGTACGTTTCCGCGCCGGCGCGGACCGTGGCCGTGGCGATCTTCGCCCTGACGCCGTTCCTGGTCTACTACGCGTCCGAGGTCAAGCAGTACTCGCTGGACGTGCTGGTGGCGACGGTCGTGCTGTGGGCCGCGGCGGAGCTGCGCGACCGCCGCCCCGGCGCGGTGGGCAAGGCGATGGCGGCCGGCGTGCTGGGCGCGTGGCTTTCTCAGCCCGCCGTGTTCATGCTGGCCGGCGCCGGGCTGGCCCTGATGCACGGGGCCGTGCGCGCCGGCGACCGCCGCCGGATGACGGCGCTCGCCGGCATCGGGGCGGCGTGGCTGGCGAGCTTCGCCGGCTCGTACGCCCTGTCCCGCCGCTCGCTGGCGGACCCGGAGTACATGCAGGCGTTCTGGCGGCACGGATTCATGCCGCTGCCCCCCGCCGGCGCGGCAGACTGGGCGTGGCTCCCGGAGCGGTTCGTCCGCATGTTCCGCGAGCCGCTGGGCGTGGTGGGCGAGAACCCCTTCCCCCTCCTGCAACACCTGCAGACGGGCGCCGGGGTGGTGCTGTTCGCGGCCGGCGTGGCGTGGATGTTCCGGCGCCGGCCCCTGCGGCTGGCCATCGCGGGGCTCCCGTTCGTGCTGATGGTGGCCGCCGCGGCCGTGCGCGCCTACCCGTTCGCGGGAAACTACCTGACATCCGGCCGGGTGCTGATGTTCCTGCTCCCTTCGCTGGCCCTGGTGCTGGGCGAGGGCGCGGCGCGGGTGTGGCGCGCGGTGCCGGCGGGACGGGCGGCGGCGGCCGGGGCCGTAGCGCTGCTCCTGCTGCCGTCGCTGGTGTACGCCACCGTCTCCGTGCCGCACGCGCGCGCCGAGGTCAAGCCGCTGCTGCAGTACTCTGCGGAGCAGCGCCGGCCGGGGGACCTGCTGTACGTCTACTACAACGCGCGCCCGCAGTACCTGTACTACGCCCCGCGCTACGGCTGGACAGGGGCGAACACGGTGATGGGGATCTGCTCGCGGCTGCGCCCCGAGGCGTACATCGGCGACATGGCGCGGCTGCGGGGACGACCGCGCGTGTGGCTTCTGTTCGTGGATGGCAAGGGCGTGGACGAGTTCAACGAGCGAGGCTTGATGCTTTCCGTGCTGGACCACGTGGGCCGGCGGCTGGACGACCAGGTGTCCGTGGGCGCCTCCCTCTACCTGTACGACCTCACCGTCCGCGGGCCCGAGCCGGCGCCGTTTCGCGCGGCCGTCCCCACGTTCGCCCCCGACGCGGCGCTGGACTGCCGGGGACCCTGGGGCAACCCGTGAGCGCCCCGGGAGGGCCGGCCGCGTTCACGTACTCCGGCGAGGAGCTGGACGCCATGGCGGGCGCCGTGAACTACTACCGCTGGGTGGTCCGCCGCTTCGCCCCCTACCTGGGGCGCCGCGTGGTGGAGGCGGGCGCGGGGATCGGCACGTTTGCCGGGCACCTGTGCGAGGCCGCGCCGGACGCGGAGCTCACGCTGGTGGAGCCCGCCGAGAACAACTATCCGCACCTGCGCGCGCGGTTTGCCGGGGATGCGCGGGTGCGGACGGTACAGGGCTACCTGGAGGCCGCGGGCACGCCGGAGAGCGCGGACTCGGTGGTGGCCGTCAACGTCCTGGAGCACGTGCACGACGATGCGGGCTTCCTGGCCGCCGCGCACCGGCTGCTGGTGCCCGGGGGACACCTGCTCCTCTTCGTCCCCGCGCTGCCGGCGCTGTACGGAACGCTGGACGAGGCCTTCGAGCACGTTCGCCGCTACACCCGCAACGAGCTGGACGGCCGGCTGCGCGGCGCGGGGCTGCGCCCCCTGCGCCTGCACTACACCAACCTTCCCGGCGTGGCCGCGTGGTGGCTGAACGGCCGGGTGCTGCGCCGCCGGACGGTGACCGCCCGTGACGCAAAGCTGTACGACCGCTGGATGACTCCCTGGATCAGCGCCCTGGAGCGCGTGTGGACGCCGCCCCTGGGGCAAAGCCTGATCGCCGTCGCCCGCAAGGACGCATAAAAGGAAAGGACCCTACGATGCACGAGAGTGGAATCGGCATCCGCCTGTCGGTGGTGATGCCCGTGTACAACGAGGTGGAGCGCATTGCCGAGGCCACGCGCCGGGTGCGCGCCGTGCCGCTGGACATCGAGCTCATCTGCGTGGACGACGGGTCCTCGGACGGCACCCGCCGCGAGCTGGCCCACTTGGAGGCGGAGGGCGTCATCCACCGCCTGCTCCTGCATCCCCGGAATCGCGGCAAGGGCGCCGCCGTCCGCACGGGAATTGCAGCCGCCACGGGCGACGTGATCGTCATCCAGGACGCGGACCTGGAATACGATCCATTCGACCTGCCGAAGCTGCTGGAGCCCATCGCCGACGGCCGCGCGGACGCGGTGTTCGGCACGCGCTTTGGCGGCGGAACGCACCGCGTGCTGTACTTCTGGCACCGCGTGGGCAACGGCGCCCTGACGCTCCTGTCGAACATGATGACGGACCTGAACCTCACCGACATGGAGACGTGCTACAAGATGGTGCGCGCGGACCTGATGAAGCGCCTCCCGCTCAGCACGGACCGCTTCGGCATCGAGCCGGAGCTCACGGCGCGGCTGGCCCAGTCGCGCGCCCGCATCTACGAGCTCCCCGTGAGCTACGACGGCCGCACCTACGCCGAGGGCAAGAAGATCGGCTGGCGTGACGGCGTGGCGGCCATCTGGCACATCGTCCGCGCCAACTGGTTCGGCCCCCGCGTGGAGCCGTACGTGCGCGCCAGGCGGGTCACGGACCCGGCCCCCGCCGCGGGGAGCCGGCGGGGCGAGGTGATGCAGATGGTGATGATGCTGGTGGCGCTGTCGCTGGTGGTGCCCGGCCCCGCCGCGGCGTACATCGACCCGCTTTCCGGCAGCATCCTGCTGCAGGTGCTGGCGGCCGGCTTCTTTGCCGCGTCGTTCACGCTCAAGCGCTTCTGGCGCCGGGCGGCGGACGCGGTGCTGCGGCGGCGCGCGCCCCGGGACGACCGCTAGCGCATGGAGCGACTGGGCGCCTCGTTCCGCGACCCCGCCGGCTTCCTGTTCCGCGACGGCGGCACCCTGCGCCGCCAGGTGAACCCGGAGTACGCGGCCGAGTACGACCTGCTGATGGGCTCGGGACTGTATGACGCGCTGACGGCGGGAGGAATGCTGGTGCGCCACCGCGAGGTGGCGCCGCCCGTTTCCGGACCCGCCGGCGGCGCGTACCGCGTCCTGGAGCCGGAGGTGGTGCCGTTCATCTCGTACCCGTACGAGTGGAGCTTCAGCCAGCTGCGCGACGCGGCGCTGCTCACGCTCCGCATCCAGGAAGCGGCGCTGGACCACGGGATGACGCTCAAGGACGCGAGCGCCTTCAACGTGCAGTTCACCGGCGCCGCGCCCGTCCTCATCGACACCCTCTCCTTCGAGCGGTACCGCGAGGGCGAGCCGTGGATCGCGTACCGCCAGTTCTGCCAGCACTTCCTGGCGCCCCTGCTGCTGATGAGCGGCGTGGACGTGCGCCTGGCCCACCTGGGCCGCGCCTGGCTGGACGGCATTCCCCTGGACCTGGCCAGCCGCCTCCTTCCCCGCTCGTCCTGGCTCAAGCCGGGGGTGATGGTGCACGTGCACCTGCACGCCCGCAGCCTGGCGCGCCACGCGGACACGGCCCTGCCCGGCGCGGACGGCACGCCCTCCGGCGCATCCCCCAGCGCCCGCGGCGTGAGCCTCACGGCCCTGCGCGGCCTGCTGGACAGCCTGGCATCCACCATCCGCGGACTGGCGTGGAAGGCGGAGGCCACGGAGTGGGCGGACTACGTGGAAACCCGCCGCTACACGGCGGAGTCCGTGGACGACAAGGCGCGCCTCGTCCGCGCGTACCTGGCCTCCCTCCCTTCCCCGCCGGCCATGGTGTGGGACCTGGGCGCCAACACGGGCGAGTTCAGCCGGATGGCGGCGGAGACGGGCGCGCACGTGGTGGCGTTCGACGTGGACCCCGCGGCCGTGGAGCGGAACTATCGGGCCGGGCGGGCGGAGGGGAACACGCGCGTCCTTCCCCTGCTGCTGGACCTTGCCAACCCCACGCCGGGGCTGGGCTGGGCGGGGGAAGAGCGCGACGCCTGGCTGGCGCGCGGCCCCGCGGACGTGGTGATGGCGCTGGCCCTGGTGCACCACCTGGCCATCGGCAACAACGTCCCCCTGCCGTCCGTGGCGCGGCTGCTGGCGGACGCGGCGCGGATGCTCGTCATCGAGTTCGTGCCCAAGGACGACGAGCAGGTGCAGCGCCTGCTGCGCAGCCGGCGCGACATCTTCGCCGACTACACGCGCGAGGGGTTCGAGGCGGCCTTCGCCACCCGCTTCCGCGTCCTGCGCTCCGACCCCATCGAGGG
>DATING010001461.1:0-3880 GCA_035474555.1 Longimicrobium sp.
GCAGATGATGCGGCCGTCGCGCGCGGCGCCCACGAAGTGCACGTTCATCTGCGTGGTGGCGCCGCGCATGCCCAGCGACGCGATGGACACCGCCATGGTCGTGTCGATGAGGGTGGCGTGCACGCCCCCGTGCACCGTCCCCACCCCGTTGCGGTGCACGGCGCCGTCCAGGTGGATGGAGCACGACGCCCATCCCTCGCGCACCTCGTCCACCTGGATGCTCGCGTGCCGCGAGAACTCCACCTGCGTCTCGAAGTACTGCCTGACCATCTCCCGCATGGATACCTCGCTCATCCCTCTCCCGTGTCCGGCGTAGAAAACGCGGCGCGCACCTCCGGCGGTACGCGCCGGGGCCGTCCCGTCCTGGTGTCCACGGGGCACCAGAGCGTGCGTCCCCGCGCCAGGGTCGTCCCGTCCCCCCGCACGATGGTCGTGTGGCGCTCGTAGCGCAGGGACTTCGCCTCGCCCAGCCAGGTGCGCGCGCGGACGGTGTCGCCCGGCCGCGCCGCCTGCAGGTAGTCGATCTCGTGGCGCAGCACAACCCACGTCATGGCGGCCTGCGCGTCCGCCGGGGCCACGGCGTGCCAGTGCGCCAGGGCCGCCTCCTGCACCCAGCGCACGTAGACGATGTTGTTCACGTGCCCCATCCCGTCCACGTCCCCGGGCTGGATCCGCACCTCGATCTCGAACGGCTCTGCCTCCGTGGCCATCACGCGCCCCCGCGAATGCCGTGCGCCGATGCCGGCCTCGTGCTGTGCATCGAATCACCTCTAAAGGTTGATCGATCGAATATAGTCCGCTATTGTGAATCCAGCCGCGTCCGGCCGGGCGCGCGGACGGAACTCTCGTCACCAGAGGATCTCATGACCCGATCGCGTATTCCGCTCCGCCACGCCCTTTTCGGCGTCCTCTTCGCCGCGAGCCTGGTATTCGGCTCTGCGCAGGCGTTCGCGGCCCCGCAGCTCGGCGTGCCCATTCCGGTTTCCTGCAATCCGTACGACCGCAACTCGGCAGGGCTCTGCAGCGACGCCTGCAATGAGCGAGGCTACTCCCGGGGGTTCTGTGCCAATGACGGGGGCTGCCGGTGCTTTTCCTGAACGGATGAGAGCAGACGGCGCGGAGAGAACCATCTCCGCGCCGTCTCCGCGTGAAGCCCGCCGTTTACGCGCCGTACACCTCGAAGATGCCCGCCGCGCCCATCCCGCCGCCCACGCACATGGTGACGAGGCCGTTGCCGCCGCCGCGCCGGCGCAGCTCGTGGATGAGCTGCGTGGCCAGCTTGGCCCCGGTCGCGCCCAGCGGGTGGCCCAGGGCGATGGCGCCGCCGTTGACGTTCGTCTTTTCCTCCGGCATGTCGAGGTCGCGCATGACGGCCAGCACCTGCGCGGCAAAGGCCTCGTTGAACTCGATGAGGTCCATGTCGCCCATCGTCATCCCCGTGCGCTTGAAGGCGTTGGGCACGGCCAGCGCGGGCGCGATGCCCATGATCTCCGGCGCCACGCCCGACGTGCCGTAGCCCACGAAGCGCGCCAGGATGGGCAGCCCCAGCGCCTCGGCCTTTTCGCGGCTGGTGAGCACGAGCGCCCCCGCGCCGTCGCTGTACGGCGACGCGTTGCCGGCCGTCACCGTGCCCGTGGTCTTGAAGGCCGGGCGCAGCGTGGACAGCTTTTCCAACGACGTGTCCGGCCGCACCAGCTCGTCGCGGCGGAAGGGTTCGCCGCCGTTGACCTGGATGGGCACGATCTCGTCGTCGAAGCGGCCCTCCGCCAGGGCCGCGGCGGCGCGCTGGTGGCTGCGCACGGCCCAGGCGTCCTGGTCTTCGCGGGTCACCTTCCACCGCTCGGCCACGTTCTCGGCCGTAAAGCCCATCCCGATGTACGCCTCCGTCATCTCGGGATGCAGCTCCTTGTGATGGCCGCCCATGGGGATGCGGCTCATCATCTCCACGCCGCCGGCGACCACCGTGTCCGCCATCCCCGTCATGATGCTGGCCGCCGCCATGGCGATGGTCTGCAGCCCCGACGAGCAGAAGCGGTTGATGGTCGTCCCCGCCACCTCGACCGGAAAGCCGGCGCGGAGCACGGCCAGGCGGGCGATGTTGGCACCCTGCGCGCCCTCGGGGCTGGCGCACCCCAGCATCACGTCGCACACGTCCTTCCCTTGCAGCCCCGCGGCCTCCACGGCGGCCTTGATGACCTCCGCCGCCAGGTCCACCGGGTGGACGTTGTACAGCGAGCCGTCCGCCTTGCCCTTTGCCACGCCGCTGCGGACGGCGCTGACGATTACTGCCTCATGCATATGCGTGCTGCCTTCTGGAGTCAGGGTAGGTGACGAGTGCCAAGTCCCAAGTGCCTAGTACCAAGTGAGTCGTACTTGGCACTTGTCGCTTGGCACTAGGCACTTCAGTTCCGCAACGTCTTGCCCGTCTTGAGCGTGTATTCGATACGCTCCTGCGTCTTTTCCGTGCCCAGCAGGCGCAGAAAGCCCTCGCGCTCCAGGTCCAGCACGTCCTGCTCCGTCACCTTGCGCGGCGCGCCCTCGCCGCCCACCAGCACGCGGGCGATCTCCGTGGCGATGAGCACCTCGTGCTCGCTGATCTGCCCCGCCTCGTGCAGCGACCACACGCCGTAGCGCAGGTTGCCCATGGCGCGGTCGCCCAGCGCCTGGATGACGCGCGGCGGCGGCGGCGCGTAGCCGGGGGCCAGGTCCAGCACACGCAGCTTGGCATCGCCGATCAGGTGGTCGCGGTTCATGCTGATGCGGTCCGCCTCGCGCAGGAACCCGAGCTTCCTGGCCTCCAGTCCGCTCGTGCTCGTGGTCGCCATGGCGATCATGCCGAACGCGCGGCGCACGGCCTCGAACGCATCCGCCTCCTCGTACGGCTGCAGGTCGCCCATGAAGCGGAACAGCAGCTCCTTGGTGCCGCCGCCGCCCGGGAGCAGCCCCACGCCCGTCTCCACGAGGCCGATGTACGTCTCCGCGTGCGCCTGGACGCGGTCCGCGTGCAGGGTGATCTCCGCGCCGCCGCCCAGCGTGAGCCCGAACGGCGCCACCACGACGGGGAAGGGCGCCTTGCGCAGGCTGGTTGTCGCGTTCTGAAAGGCGCGCACGGAGGCATCCAGCTCGTCCCAGCGCCCCTCGCGCGCCGCACCCAGCGTGGCGACCAGGTTGGCGCCCGCGCTAAAGGCCCGCGGGTCTTCGTGGCTGATGACGAGCCCCGCGCGATTGTCGCGGTCCACCCGCTCCAGCGCCGTGGCGATCATCCGGATCACGCCCTCGCCCAGCGTGCCCATCTTGCTCCGGAACTCCAGAAGCGCCACCCCGTCGCCCAGGTCCAGCAGCGCGGCCTCCGCGTTCTCCTCCAGCACCCCGCCCGCGCGCCGCACGGCCCCGAGCGTGACGACGCCCTCCGCGTCCGGCAGCGTCTGGCGCGTGCCGTCGAACGCCAGGAAGGTGCGCCCGTCCTCGCTGTAGAAGCGGTCGCCGGCCTGCGTCAGGAGTGCCGGCTCGTCCAGCCCCTCCTCCGCGATCGTCTGCCGGACCAGGTCCAGGCCGACGGCATCCATCTGCTTGAAGGGGCCCTGCTCCATGGCGAAGCCCCACTCCAACGCGCGGTCCACGCCCACGATGTCGTACGCGAGCTCCGGCGCCTTCTCCAGCGCGTAGTGCCAGGCGCGCGCGAACTGCGCCCGGGCGAACGCGCCGTACTTGCCCGGCAGCTGCAGCACGCCACGCACTCGCTCCGGCAGCGGCTTCTTCTGGATCTCGGCCACGCCGGGGATCTCCGGCTTCTGCTGCGGCTGGTACTCGCCCGTCTTCCAGTCCAGCGTCTGGATCTGCTTGCCCTGCTTGCTGTAGAAGCCCGCGCCCGTCTTTTCGC
>DATING010001462.1:0-2099 GCA_035474555.1 Longimicrobium sp.
CGTGACGCAGGCGGTGAAGGACCTGCTGTCGAGCGACTTCACCAAGGCGCAGGAAGAGCGTGAGACGAGCCTCATTACGCGGTTCTTCTACCCCAAGTTCGGCCCCGGCCAGATGTGGGAGACGGTGGCGGCCCAGGTCACCGCGGGCGGGGGCGAGATCCGCTTCGGCCAGCGCATCGTCGGCGTGCACACGGAAGGCGGACGCGTCCGCGAAGTGGAGGTCGAGGACCAGGCGACGCGGACGCGGCAGCGCGTGGCGTGCGACTACTTCTTCTCCACCATGCCGGTGAAGGAGCTGGTGAAGCAGACGTCGCCCGCGCCGCCGGCGGAGGTGCGCGAGGTGGCCGAGGGGCTGCAGTACCGCGACTTCCTCACGGTGGGCCTGCTGCTGAAGAAGCTCCACGTGCAGGTGAAGGGACAGCAGCCGGCGACGCGCGTGCAGGACAACTGGATCTACGTCCAGGACGGCGGCGTGCAGGTGGGGCGCATCCAGGTGTTCAACAACTGGAGCCCGTACATGGTGGCCGACCGCGCGAACACGGTGTGGATCGGGCTCGAGTACTTCGTGAGCCAGGGCGACGTGCTGTGGCGCACGCCCGACGAGAACCTCGTCAAGCTGGGCACGATCGAGCTGGAGCGCATCGGGTTCATCCAGAAGGACGACGTGCTGGACGGCTGCGTGCTGCGGATGCCCAAGGCGTATCCGGCCTACTTCGGGACGTACGATCGCCTCGGGGTCGTCCAGGAATGGGCCGCGGGGATCCCGAACCTGTTCCTCATCGGGCGGAACGGGATGCACCGCTACAACAACCAGGACCACAGCATGCTCACCGCGATGATGGCGGTGGACAACATCCTCGAGGGACGCACGGACCACTCGAACCTGTGGGACGTGAACCTGGACATGGTCTACCACGAGGAGAAGGGTGCGTAGCGATCCTGCTCGCCGCGCGTGGGATAACTGATGTCGTTCGTGCCGATCGCGATCATCGCCGCGTGCCTCGCGGCGGTGCTGCTGCGCCGCATGACGCCGCACGGCGTGCGGGCGCTGGATGCGCGATGGGCGCCGCTGATCGTCGGCCTGCTGTGGGCCGTGGTGCCGTTCCTCGTCTGGCGCGCGGCCACGCCGATGCCGCTCGACCACGACGAGGCGTCGTACCTGCTGCAGGCGCAGCTGTTCGCCATGGGACGCTGGGCGTCCCCCGCGCCGCCGATGCCGGCCTTCTTCGGCCAGGCGCACGTGCTGACGACGCCGGTCCTCACGTCCAAGTACTTTCCCGGCCACGCCCTCGTCCTCGCGCTCGGCGTGCTGCTCGGCGCGCCGTCGCTGATCATATTCCTGCTCAACGCGGCCCGCGTGGCGCTGGTGTTCGCGCTGGCGCGGCGGCTGGCCGACGGCGTGACGGCGCTGCTCACGGTGCTGCTGCTCTACCTCGGCAACGACCAGGCGCGGTTCTCCAGCAGCTACTACTCGGAGCTCACGTCGGGCCTCACGCTGGTGGCGGCGTGGTGGTGCCTGTGGCGGTGGCGGGACACGCGCCGAACGACATGGCTGCTCGGCGTGGCGTTCGCACTGGGCTGGTGCGCCATCACGCGGCCGTGGAGCGCCGTGGCGTTCGCCCTGCCCATCGGCGTGCTGGTGCTGCGCGACGTGTGGCGCGAGCGCCGGTGGCGTGCCCTCGCCGCGGCGATGGCGCTCGGAACGTGCGTCGTGGCGATCATCCCGCTGTGGGGCTGGCGCACGCTGGGCGACTGGAAGCGACTGCCGCAGGTGGAATACACGCGCGACTACATGCCGTTCGACTACCCACACTTCGGCGTGACGGACGCGAAACCGCTGCTCGCGCCGCCTCCAGACGTGGCGAGCGTGAACGTGAGCCTGCTGGCCGCGGAGCGCGCGCACACGCTGGACAACCTGCCGGCCGACGCGCTGCGGCGCGCGCGGGCGCTCGTGCTGACCGCGTTCGCGGCGCCGGCGCTGGCGTTCGCCGGGATGGTGGTGCTCGGTCTGGTCGTGCTCCCCGCGGCGGGATGGCTGGGCGTCGTCACGCTCGTGCTGACGTTCGTGGCGTACCTGGCACATCCCACGTGGCCGGAGT
>DATING010001463.1:0-2986 GCA_035474555.1 Longimicrobium sp.
TCCGCCTCGCCGACGACGTAGGCGACCAGCCGGTGCTCGCCGGACACGTCCTCGCGGGGGATGACGACGCACTCCGCCACGCCGGCCTCCCGGCGCAGAACGGCCTCGATCTCGCCCGGCTCCACGCGGAAGCCGCGGATCTTGGCCTGCGTGTCCACACGGCCCAGGAACTCGAGAACAGCAGTGCGTGAGTGCGTCAGTGCGTCAGTGCGGGAGTCTGCGGCCGACGGATCCACGCCCGCACTCTCCCGCCAGCGCACCCGGTCGCCGGTGCGGTAGAGCCGCGCGCCGGGGAGATACGGGTCGGCCACGAACATCTCCGCCGTCAGCTCCGGCCGGGTCAGGTAGCCAAGCGCCAGCCCCTCGCCGCCCGCGTACAGCTCGCCCGGCACGCCCAACGGCACCGGCTGCATCCCCGCATCCAGCACGCGCACGTACGTGTTCGCGATCGGCCGGCCGACGGGAATGGACGCACGCTCCCCATCGTCCGCCCGCACCGTGTGGCAGCAGGTGAATGTCGTGTTCTCCGTGGGCCCGTAGCCGTTGATGAGCGCCGTCCCCGGCAGCTCCGCCAGCACGCGGCGCACGTGCGGGACGGAGAGCACGTCGCCGCCGGCCAGCAGCTGGCGCACGCCGCGCAGGACCTGGATGCGCTCCTCCACCACCAGGTGAAAGAGGCCCGCCGTCAGCCACAGGACGGTGACGCCGTGCTCCTCCAGCGCCCGCCCGATGCTGTCCACGGAGGGCTGCCCGGCGGGATGGATGGCGAGGCGCGCGCCGTTCAGCAGCGGCCCCCACAGCTCCAGCGTCGCCGCGTCGAACGCGGCGGGCGCCAGCTGCAGGAAGACGTCGGTGGGGTCGATGGCAACGAAGTCCTGCCCGCGCACCAGGCGAACGATGGCCCGGTGCGGCACCTCTACGCCCTTGGGCCGGCCCGTGGAGCCGGAGGTGTACATCACGTACGCCACCGCTTCCGGGTCCGTCCCCGCCGCCGGTGCGTCCGCCGGCTCCGCCTCGATCGCCGCCGCGTCCGCGTCCACCCGGACGATGCGCGCGGCATGGGGCGGCAGGCGCTCCGCCAGCCCCGACTCCGTCACCAGCACGGGCACGGAGGTGTCGGCCAGGATGAAGGACAGCCGCTCCGCGGGATACGAAGGGTCCAGCGGCACGTACGCGCCGCCCGCCTTGAGCACGGCGAGGGTCACCACGACCAGCTCCGGCCCGCGCTCCAGGCACACACCCACGCGCGTCCCCGCGGCCACGCCGGCGCGGCGCAGGTGGTGGGCAAGGCGGTTGGCGCGACCGTCCAGCTCCGCGTAGGTCATCCGCCCGCCGTCCCACGCCAGCGCCACGGCCCCCGGCGCGGCGGCGGCGGCCTGCGCGAAGAGCGCGTCGGTCGTGGCGCGGGGGAGCCCGGGCGCGGCGCCTTCGCCGAGTGCGAGCACGCGGGCGCGCTCCGCCTCGCCGAGCAGCTCCAGCCGGCGGACCGGCCGGGAGTCGTCCGCGACCATCTCCTCCAGCACCCGCAGCAGGTAGCCGACCCAGCGCTGCACCGTCGCCCGGTCGAAGAGCGCCGTCGCGAAGCTCAGCCCCCCCACGATGCGATCCCCGCTCTCGGCGAGTGTCAGCGCAAGGTCGAACTTCGCGGTCTCCTGCGCGGAGGACGGCACGGCCGCGGACTGGAGCCCCGGCAGCTCCAGGCGCTCGCCCAGGGCGTTCTGCCAGGCGAACAGCACCTGGAACAGAGGGCTGTGCGCCAGGCTGCGTACCGGCTGCACCCGTTCCACCACCTGCTCGAAGGGGATGTCCTGGTTCTGCTGCGCCTCCAGCGCCCGCGCCCGCACCTGTCCCAGCAGCTCGGCCACCGTGGGCGCGCCGGAGAAATCCACGCGCACCGGCAGCGTGTTGACGAAGAAGCCGATCAGCGCCTCCACCTCCGGCTGCCCCCGGTTGGCGCTCGGCGTGCCGATCACCACGTCGTCCTGCCCCGACAGGCGGCTCAGCACCGCCGCCCAACCGGCGAGCAGCGTCATGAACAGCGTGGTCCCGTGCCGCTGCGACAGCGTCTTCAGCGCCACGGTCAGGTCCTCGTCCAGCTCCACCTGTAGCGACGCGCCGGCGAAGTCCTGCCGCGGCGGGCGGGGACGGTCGGCCGGCAGCTCCAGCAGCTCCGGCGCACCGGCCAGCGTCCGGGTCCAGTACTCCGCCTGCGCTTCCAGGACGGGCCCTTCCACCCGGCGCCGGTGCCATGCCGCGTAGTCCGCGTACTGCACCGGCAGCGGCGGCAGCGGATCGGGCTCGCCGCGCGCAAAGGCGGTGTACAGCGTGCCCAGCTCGCGGTGCAGCACGCCGGCCGACCAGCCGTCGCTGACGATGTGATGCATCGTCAGCAGCAGCACGTGGTCATCCGCCGCCATCCGCACCAGGCGACCCCGGACGAGCGGCCCCTGCGCCAGGTCGAAGAGCGTGCCCGCCTCGTCCTGCACGAGGCGGCGCAGCGCGTCCTCCGCATCGGGCGAGGCACGCAGGTCGTCCTCCACCAGCCGGAACCCGCTCTCCCCGACCGGGGCGATGTGCTGCACCGGCTCGCCATCCACCGTGGGGAAGACCGTCCGCAGCGCCTCGTGGCGGGCGACGATGCGGCCCAGCGCCCGCTCCAGCGCGCCGCGATCCAGCTCGCCCCGCAGGCGCAGGCGCATGGGGACGTGGTACGCCGCGCCGGTTCCGCCCAGCTGCTCCAGGAACCAGAGCCGCTGCTGCGCGAAGGAGAGCGGGAGTCGATCGGTCCGCTCCACCCGCTCGATCGGCGGCAGCTCGGTGCGGGCCGCGTTCTCGATGGCGCGCGCGAGGTCCGCCAGCACCGGGGAGCGGAACAGCTCCGCGAGCGGCACCTCCGCGCCCAGCAGCTGCCGCACGCGCGACACGACGCGTACGGCCAGCAGCGAGTGGCCGCCCAGGGCGAAGAAGTGGTCGCCCGCGCCCACGC
>DATING010001464.1:0-4203 GCA_035474555.1 Longimicrobium sp.
GCTTACGCCCAGGATGACCGGCCCGGAATCCACGTCGCCCTGGCCGCGGACGCCGTGCGGATACTCGCGAACCGCCGGCAGGAGCCCCGCGAAGCGCGTGGCGAAGGTCCGCTCCATCCCGGCGTACTGCGCCGCCGCCACCGCCGGGTCGATCTCGTGCACGAACCGGATCATCAGCGCCACGGATTCACCGCGCGGGTTGGGCAGCCCGGCATCGTGCGGCAGCAGCCCCGTGGCGGGGTCCGCCTGCCGGAGCGCGGCGCGGAGCCATGCCCGGGCTGTCTCCGCGTAGCGCGGATGGAGCAGGGTGCCGCAGGAGGCGAGCGCCGCCGCGCCCACCGCGTTGTCCGCCGGCCACGCCATCTCCGGATAGCTATCCAGGAAGGGCCCGGGCCCCCGCCGGAACGCGGTGTCCAGCCGGTCGCACGCCGCGCGGAACGCCGGGTCCCGCGCCGCGCCGCCGCCCAGGTGCAGCGTCCCCGCGCGCAGGTGCGCCGTCCATCCCTCGTAGAAGATGCCGTGCGGAAGCCCGCCCGCCGGCCCGTAGCCGATGCGCGAGTCGGGCGCCTCCGCCAGGGCGAGCGCCCGGCGTGCCTCCGCCAGCGCCCGCGCGCGCAGGGCCGCGTCCCCCGTTCCGCGCCCCACGTCCACCCAGGCGAGGCCGTACAGCACCAGGGTAAAGACGCGGCCCTCGGGATACGTTTCCTGCATGGCGTTCGCGCGCGCCTCCAGTCCCGGCCGCAGGTACGCGAGCTGCGCCAGCGCCACGCGCGTCGCCCCCGCGTCCGACGGGTCCGGGGCCCGGGCGACGCGCCCGATCGCCAGGAGCGAGAGCAGGGCACCCAGGGCGCAAACGACGGCCCCCGGCCACCGCCAGCGCCGCCGGGGCCGGTCGCGGCGCAAGTTGACGAGCGTGGCCGCGGGCGGATCCGCCTGCCCCGCGTCGATCAGATGCGCTCCAGCACGTGGCGCGTGAGCTCCGACTCCACGTCGCCCGTGTGCTTGGTGGATGCGGGCTCGAAGAGCATCAGGTGCACCTCCTCGTCCGCGATGGGGCGGTGCTCCACCCCGCGCGGCACGATGATCATCTCCCCCTCGCCGATCTCCACCGTGCGGTCGCGGAACTCCATGCGCAGGCGCCCCTTGAGAACGAGGAACAGCTCGTCCTCGTCCGCGTGGTCGTGCCACACGAACTCGCCCTGCACCTTGGCCAGCTTTACCTGCTGCCCGTTCAGCTCCCCCACGATGCGGGGGTGCCAGTGGTCGCTGAACTGGGAGAGCTTCTCGGCGAGGTTTATGGGGTTCATGGCTGTCTCGGTGTGGAAGGGGGTGGGGCGGCGGCGGTGGAAATTCCGCGTCCGTTGTTCCCGTAGATCTCAGGCGGCCGAACTGGCGGGCGCCTTGGCCGTTTCGCCCGGCTCGGTGCTCTGCAGATCGATGTAC
Source organism: Longimicrobium sp. (assembly GCA_035474555.1). Classification (GTDB taxonomy): domain Bacteria; phylum Gemmatimonadota; class Gemmatimonadetes; order Longimicrobiales; family Longimicrobiaceae; genus Longimicrobium. The sequence goes on from DATING010001464.1 coordinate 1,444, forward strand.
ACGGTTTCGTCGGGAAACCGGGCCACGAGGTACAGCTCTCCGCCCATGGCCTCGATCGCGTTGCGAAGCGTGCCGACCAGCATGTCGCTGCGGCGCTCCATCCGGGAGCACGCACCCTGATTGATGGACAGCCGGCTCGCGAGCTCCGCCTGCGACAGCTTTCGCGCCTCGCGCAGTTCCGGGAGCCGGGCCCGCAGGGGCGGCCGGGTGCGAGTCTGGCTCAGCAGCAGCGCCTTGGCGCGCGCGTACGCCGCGTCCACGTCCTCGTAGACCTCGTCGGGCTTGGCCCCGTAATCGTCCCGAGACGGTGTGGAGATGCCGAAGCCGCGATCCGCCCGCCACTCCACCACCACGAGGTGCCCCTGGAGCTCGGCATCCAGGAACCAGCCGCCCGTTGCCGTCTCTGCCGGGTCGATGGCGAGCACGGCCTCGGGAAAGCGGGCGGCCAGGCGCTCCCGCAAACACTCTATGGCATTCATTGCACGTTCCTCCTCCACTGCCAGGTCACTGCGGATCCTGATCCCATACACCGCGCCCATCCGCGCCGGGCTTCCGCAACTCCACCGTACCGTCCATGGAGACGATCTCGATAGCTCCGTTGGCACCGATGTACGTGTTGTGCCCCACGCTTCGGAAGCGCACCGCGCGTGGCTGCCCCTGGACCCCATGCATGCTGTCGTGCTGCGGCGGGTAGATCCGCTCATCGTAGCGCCAGTTGCCAGGATCATTGGGGATGCCCGTCAGCTCATCCTCGACCTCATTCAAGATACTCGTCAGCTGGCTCAGCGCCTCGTCGGACGTCGTTGCGTGGGGTGCTTCCGCCAGCCGACGATAGAACTCATGGAGCCGCTCCCTCTTCGAAACCTCCACCCTTGCCTCCCCCCGGAGAGAGGCATGCCTTGCAAGGCATTATCACCTTGAAGGCATACCGCTGTCAACTGCGGCCTACGCTACCCGTCTCATCGCCCGTGGAGGGGAAGCGCCTGCGTGAGGAAGCCAAGAGTATACAGAACGACCGAGCCGTTCAACCCGTTCACTTTTTCCGTCACCGCGGGAACGGCGACCATGCTTTTTCCGCCGCCCGGATTCGCACCCGCTTGCGCATCCGCCGCATCGTGGATATCCTCGATACCATGTTGAACATCCGCGCCGCGCACATGTGCCGTTGTTGTTGGATGCGCTCCCAGACCACGGGGAGGGCAGGCCACGGCATTGGCGCGCGGACACGGGTCACAAGGTGACCTGACCGGCCGGGACACGAACCCGGCAAAAACGCCAGAGACCGAGAAGCCGCGACTCCCCTCCAGGAGCCGCGGCTTTTGTTTTTACCCACGACGCACCGGAGAAACGCGTCCCATGGCCACGATCCCCGCAGACCGGCCCATCGGCATCTTCTACGAGCACCCGGAGTGGTTCAAGCCGCTGTTCGCGGAGCTGGACCGCCGCGGCACGCCGTACGTAAAGCTGCACGCCGACGAGCACGCCTTCGACCCCGCGGACGAGCCGGCGTACTCGCTCGTCTTCAACCGCATGAGCCCGTCCGCGTACCTGCGCGGCCGCGGCGACGCCATCTTCTACACGCAGGCCTTTCTGGCCCACCTGCAGCGCCGCGGCGTGCGCGTGGTGAACGGCGCGGAGGCGTTCGCCAACGAGATCTCCAAGGCCGCGCAGTTGTCGCTGCTGGAGGACCTGGGGCTCCCCTACCCCCGCGCCCGCGTCATCCACCGCGCCGCGCAGGCCCCCGCCGCGGCCGAAGGGCTGCGCTGGCCCATCGCCGTAAAGCCCAACATCGGCGGCAGCGGCGCGGGCGTGCGCAAGTTCGACACGCCGGACGCGTTGCGCGAGGCGGCGGAGGACGGGCTGGACCTGGGCATCGACAGCACGGCGCTCGTGCAGGAGTTCATCCCCCAGGAAGAAAGCCGCATCGTCCGGGTGGAGGTGCTGGGCGGAAAGTACCTGTACGGCATCCGCATCTACACGCCCGGCACCTCGTTCGACCTGTGCCCGGCGGACGTCTGCCAGCGCGTGGACGGCGCCGAGCTGGACGCGCAGGTCTGCGCGGTGGACGCCCCCAAGCGCGGGCTGCGCGTGGAGGGCTACGAGCCGCCGCGGCACGTGATCGAGGCCGTGGAGCGCATCATGGCCGCGTCGGGCATCGAGGTGGGCGGCATCGAGTACATGATCGATTCGCGCGACGGACAGCTGTACTACTACGACATCAACGCGCTGTCCAACTTCGTGGCGGACGCGACGAACGTCATCGGCTTCGATCCGTTCGCGCGGCTGGCGGACTACCTGGAGCGCGAGGCGGCCGCCGCGGTGGCCCGCGAGGAACGGGAGGCAGCCTGATGCGATTCGGATACTGGATGCCCGTCTTTGGCGGCTGGCTGCGCAACGTGGACGACGAGCGGATGGAGGCCAGCTGGGCCTACACCAAGCGCCTGGCCCAGCGCAGCGAGCAGATCGGCTTTGACCTCACGCTGGTCGCCGAGCTCAACCTGAACGACATCAAGGGGATGGACGCCCCGTCGCTGGATGCGTGGAGCACCACGGCGGCGCTTGCGGCGGTCACGGAGCGGCTGGAGATCATGACGGCCGTGCGCCCCACGTTTCACCAGCCGGCGCTGCTGGCCAAGCAGGCGGCCAACATCGACCGCATCAGCGGCGGCCGGCTGTCGCTGAACGTCGTCTCGTCGTGGTGGGCCACGGAGGCAAAGCAGTACGGCGTGCAGTTCGATCAGCACGATGACCGCTACGCGC
>DATING010001465.1:0-6365 GCA_035474555.1 Longimicrobium sp.
TGATGGAGCTCAGGAATCCCAGGCTGGCCGGCGCAAAGAGCTGGGCCGAGAGCTCCGGCATCACCCAGCCCAGGAACGAGGGCCCCAGCAGGATGCCCGCGACCATCTCGCCCATGACCTGCGGCTGGTGGATGCGGCGGAACAGCAGCCCCACGACCCGGGCGGCCATGATGATGACCGCCACCTGCACCAGCAGGAGGAGCAGGTTCGGCATCAGTGGCCTCCCTTTGCGGCGGGGGTGGACGCCAGGTGCACCGCCGTCCAGCGCATCTGCGGGCACGCCGGCCGGCCGGGCTCCGACAGCACCAGCGTCAGGAGGTCGGGCTCGGCCGCCACGTCCACCGAGGCGTGCAGCTCCATCTCCGTGTGGCCGCACCCGGCCGCGCGCCGTGCCGCCGCGGGGGCCTCCGTGTGCGCCACGAGCGAATCTCCGCGCATCCGTCCCGACAGGTGGAGCGGGCCGATGTCCAGGGAAAGGTACGTGCCGGACTGCTGCACCTCGAGCTGCGCCGGGTGGGCGCTGGGGGGCACCAGCGGGGTGAGCGCGGCGGCGCCCGAGCCGCGTGCGGCCGCGACCGTCTGCCAGGTGCCGTCCACGGGCGGCGGCGCTTGCAGCTCCTGTCCCGCATGCAGGACGCCCACCAGCCCCGCCAGGGGCAGGCCGACCAGGAAGATGTACGTGAGCAGCGACCGGGTGGCCGAAGCGTTCATCGCCATGTGCATCAGGATTGGGCCAGGGGAGCGGACGGCAGCAGGCACGGCTTCCGTCGCGGTGAGCCGAAACGGAAGCACGGTGGGAACGGGACTGCGGGTGTGAACTCCGTCGATGATTTTTAGAACCGTTTTGCGACAGGAATGATAACGGCAAATCCCTTGTCCGGCAACAGTTTTATGGATGTAGCTTAATGGATCGCTTCGCAAATTCTGTAACGCTTTATCCGGTCCCCATTGCAGCACCGGTCGTTTTGCGCCGCATGTGTACCGATTGTACAGCATGGCCCCGCACGCGGCCGTTCGCGCCTCGCCGCCGTTGCAGCTGACCGTCCCGCGCCCGGCACCGCGCACCGGATTTCGGCGACGCTGTGCGAATGGGACGCCTGCCGTGCGTTCCCTGTACGCGCAGGCGCTCGCCGCCCGCGCCCACGTCCGAGCTGGCTCCGACTTCCCCGGCTGAGGTGCCGCCGATGATCCGTCGTCGTATCGCGTTGCTTTCCCTCGCCGCCGCGCTGGGCGTGCCCGCCGCGGCGCGGGCGCAGATCCCCGTGCCGCGCATCGCGCAGCGGGCGGGGCCGGCCGTGGTGTCGCTCAAGACGTTCGACGCGCGGGGCCGCGAGCTGCTCATGGGCAGCGGCTTCATCGTCCGCGACGGCCGCGTGGTCACCAACGCGCACGTGGTGGAGGGCGCCGCCCGCGCCGAGGTCTTCGACGCCGAGGGCCGGCTGATGGGCACCGCCAGCCACGCCGAGGCGCTCAGCACCCGCGTGGACCTGGCCGTGCTCCCGCGGCTGGGCAACCCGCGCAGCACCGTGAACCTGGCCCGCCGCGAGCCCCGCGTGGGCGAGGAGGTGGTGGCCATCGGCGCGCCGGAAGGGCTCACCAACACCGTGAGCAACGGCATCGTCAGCGCCTACCGCGACGTGGAGGGGCAGCGGATGATGCAGATCACCGCGCCGCTTTCCGAGGGCTCGTCCGGCGGGCCGGTGCTCAACCGCCGCGGGGAGGTGGTGGGCGTGACCGTGGCGGTGTACGAGGGCGGGCAGAACCTGAACTTCGCCGTGCCGCTGGAGGACATCCGCGCCATCGTCCGGAGCCCCGCGGGCGTCGTGGCCTTCACTGCCGCGGAGGAGGGCCCGCTGGCCATCGGCGGCCCGGCGGCGGACGAGGGGGACGGCGCCGCGCGGACCACCGGCCGCCCGCGCCCCAGCACCATCCGCGTGGGGCAGGCCGCCGTCATGGGCGCGCTGCAGGAGGGGGATGCGGCCTTCGGCGGGGGCGGCTTCTTCGACCTGTACACGTTCCGCGCGCGGGCGGGGCAGCGCCTCACCATCACGCTGCGCTCGGACGACTTCGATCCGTACCTGCGCTTGGCCCACGTCCGGTCCGCCGACGACCTGGACTGGCTGGGGGAGGATGACGGCGGCGGCCCCGGCAGCACGTCGCGCCTGCGTGTCACCACGCCGGTGGATGGCGAGTACTGGATCGCCGTCAGCGCCCTGGACGAGGCGCCCGGTCCCTACGAGCTGTCCCTGCGCGAAGCCGATGGGGACGGCGGGGATGCGGATGGCGGCGATGTGGGTGGCGGCGATGTGGATGGTGGCGATGTGGACGGGGGTGAAGCGGTTGGCGGTGATGCGGACGGGGGTGATGCGGATGGTGGTGATGCGGACGGGGGCGATGGACGCGCCGGGCCGGCCGGCCGCTGGATTCCCGCCGGCGAGTCGGCGTCGTTCGCCCGGTTCCTGGACCGCACGCGGGTCACGCGGCAGGGCGGGGAGGTGTACCGCGTGTGGGTGCGCAGCGTGTACGTCCAGCCGCAGACGACGGAGGCGGGCGATACGTACGACATGGTGATGTCGATGATGGACTACGACTGCCCCGGCCGCCGCTGGCGCGTGGTGCAGGTCATCCAGTACCTCGGCGGCCGCGTCGTGTGGGCGACGGACGATGAGCCTTCCGACTGGGGCGCCTGGGTCCCCGACAGCGTGGGAGAAACGACGGGCCAGGCCGCCTGCCGCCTCGCGGAGCAACGCGCCGCCCCTCCCGCGTCGCCACCCCGCTGATCGGCTGGGATCCGGGTGGCGCGCCGGCCGCGCTGCCCGTGCAGTCACCCATTCGCGCCGCTCTCCTGTCTTTTATGGAATATCCCGAATTTTCATCTCGCCGGTGCCTGCATCCGCCCCGTTTCCGCCACCCCGTTCGCTGTCGTGATGCGAGCCTGGGGATGGGCAGATGGCAAGTGGTTGTACGAACTGATACGCAGGGGCTAAGCGCTTTCAGTGCAATAGACTAGGGATGAGCCTCGGCGCGGGATGCGCCCGGTGAGTGCGCCCGGTTCCGGGCGCCGATGCATGTGCGAAGAAGAAGCTGGCGCGCCGCTGTTGTGAAACGTATGTTTGTGATTAGTTTTGGACTCGCACTTCACGCCCGATCCGCTCGTCAATCCCGATCAACACGCTTCACCCCCCGCGCCCCTTCGCGTCTCTGCGAAGCGGCGACTTCTCCCGCGCGTACCCGCGCGGGCTCCCAGCCCGTACCCGTCCGAGGTCGTATGAGCCGCATCCGCACCCTCCTCAGTCCCCGCCGCTGGGCCCTCGTTGCCCTGGCCGCCGTGGCCGCCGCCTGCTCCGGTGACAGCACCGGCTCCCAGCCTGGCGTCGATGCCCAGCTGCAGGTGAGCGCCAACGTATCCGCCACCCCCATCAGCACCCTGGTGGTGGAGGTGACCGCGCCCGACATCACCAATTCCCTGGTGTTCAACCTCCAGGTACAGAACGGCACCGCCTCGGGCACGCTCAAGATGCCGTCGGGCAACAGCCGCACCATCACCGTCAAGGCGTTCGACAGCAGCGGCCAGGTCACGCACGAGGGCAGCGTGACGCTCAACGTGAGCAACGGCAGCAACCCGCCCGTGAGCGTCACCCTGGGCGCCCGCAGCGGGCACGTGCCCGTGACCGTGAGCGTGGGCGACCACAGCGTCGCCATCTCCCCCGCGTCCGCCACCCTGGCCGCGGGCGACAGCCTGCAGCTCACGGCCACCATCACCGGCGCTGGCGGCGGCACCATCAGCGGCCAGGTGGAGTGGGCCACGCTCAACCCGGGGATCGCCACCGTGAGCGCCACCGGCCTGGTGCGCGCCACCAACGCCGGCCAGGTGCAGATCGTGGCCACCTACGCGGGCGTGGGCGGCAGCAGCACGATCACCATTCCATGATCCCCCTCCTCCGGAATCCCTCCATGACCATCCGCACGCTGCGGGGCCTGCTGGCCGTGGCGTCGGTGGTGCTGCTCGGCGCCTGCACCGACGGCATCACCAACGCGCCCGGGTCCGGCTCCGGCTCCGCCATCCGCGTCACGGCCAACACCTCCGGCACCCCCATCGCCACGCTGGTGGTGGAGGTGACGGCGGCCGACATCTCCACGCCCCTCGCCTTCAACCTGCAGGCGGCCAACGGCGTGGCCACGGGCACCATCCGGGTTCCCCCCGGCACGGCCCGCACCTTTGCCGTACGCGCCTTCGATGCGACCGGCGGCATCACGCACGAGGGGAGCGCCACCATCGACGTGAGCGCCGGCAACAACAACCCGCCGCTCAGCATCTCCCTGGTGCCCCGCAGCGGGCAGGTGGGGGTGACGGTCACCTTCGGCGCGGCCAGCGTGATCGTGGATCCCGCGTCCGCCACGCTGCTGGACGACAGCACCCTGCAGCTTTCCGCCGTGGTGGTGAACGCCGAGGGCGACACCATCGAGGCCACGGTGGACTGGGCCACGAGCAACCCGGCCCGGGCCACGGTGAGTGCCACCGGCCTGGTGACGGCGGTGGATACCGGCACCGTGCAGATCCACGCCACCTACGAGGGGCTCGGCGGGTTCTCCACCCTCACCATCGCCCTCGCGGGCCCGCCGGCCACGGGCACGCTCACCTGGACGGGCGCCGTGAGCACGGACTGGGGCACGGCGGGCAACTGGTCGCGCAACGCGGTGCCGTCGGCCGTAGACTCGGTCGTGGTCCCCGCCGGCCCGGCGAACATGCCCGTGCTGGCCGTGGCGGACTCGGTCGGCCGCGTGGAGGTGCAGGCGGGCGCCGCGCTGACCCTGGGCGCCGACCTGACGGTGTCCACGGACGTGGTGGCGGACGGTTCCATCACCGGGAGCGCCTTCAGCGTGGTGATGACGGGCACCGGCACGGCAAAGGGCACCCTGCCGCGGCTGCGGATCACGGGCGCCGTGACGCTGGCCGGCGGCACGACCACCAAGCAGGTGCACGTGGACGGCGGCACCCTCACGAACCCGTCCCAGGTCCTCACCATCCAGTTGTAGGCGATCGCCGGCCGCGGCTGGTTGTCTGTGCGGCCCCGGGCTCCTCTCGCCCGGGGCCGCACGTCGTTTGGGGGGGGAGGGGGCTGGGCAGAGCAGAGCCGATGGATTCGCCGCAACGGGCACGCGAAGTCCCCGCCGAGCGAATGAATTCGCCGCAACGAACACACGAAGTCCGCCTGCGCGGACTGTCCGTCGCGGGCGGGTGCCACGCCGCCGGCGGCAGGCCGCGCACGGGATGGTTTTCTCCCCTCTCCGCGAGGAACGAGCGGCGAGGGGCCGGGGGAGGGGCCGCCTGCTGCCGGCGCGATCTATCCTCCCCGCACCGACCCGCAGTTCTCCCCCCTCCTGCCTGCGAAGCGGGGGAGGGGGGCCGGGGGGAGGGGGCTCCCGCCCGCCGCACATCCTCCGCCTCTCGTGCACGATCCGCCGTTCTCCCCCTCTCCACGAGGAACGAGGGGGGAGGGGCCGGGGGGTGGGGGACCCCCGCCTGCCGCACCGATTGGCGCCCCGGTACCCGGCCGGCGCGCGCCGCCGGAACCTCCACCGGCTGCCGGGTACTACGCCCCACGCCGGAGAGGGGAAGAATTTAGCACCCCGCGCGCCGCTGCCTATTTCGCCATGGCGCCGGACGCGATATCCTCACGGCAACGGATACCTTCACCAGACAAGGTCAGCACGATGAAACGCCTCGTTCTGCTGCTGAGCCTGCTCGCGGCGCCCGCGGCGGCGCAGCAGGTCAGCATCCCCCACACCACCTTCACGCTCCCCAACGGGCTGCGGGTGATCGTGGCGGAAGACCATTCCGCGCCGCTTGCCGCGGTAAACGTGTGGTACCACGTGGGCTCGGGGTACGAGCGCACGGGCCGCACCGGCTTTGCCCACCTCTTCGAGCACATCATGTTCGAGGGGAGCAAGAACGTGCCCGAGGGCGACTTCGACAACTGGCTCGAGGCCGCGGGCGCGCGCAACAACGGCAGTACCACCACGGACCGCACCAACTACTACGAGGTCATGCCCAGCAACGCCGTGGAGCTGGCGCTGTGGCTGGAGGCGGACCGCATGGGCGGGCTGCTGGACGCCATGAGCCCCAGCAAGCTCGAGGGGCAGCGCGGCGTGGTGAAGAACGAGCGCCGCCAGAGCTACGAGAACCAGCCGTACGGGCTGCTGTGGGAGGCGTCGCCACCCCTGCTGTACCCGTCGGGCCACCCGTACTCGTGGACGACGATCGGCTCCATGGCCGACCTTGACGCGGCGCAGCTGGACGACGTGAGCCAGTTCTTCCGCACCTACTACGCGCCCAACAACGCCTCCATCGCCATTGTGGGCGA
>DATING010001466.1:0-4420 GCA_035474555.1 Longimicrobium sp.
CCTGCGGGCGCGCATCCCTCACGCGATGGCAACGGACACGATCCTCCCCACGCAATCGGCGACGGCATCCATCGAGCATCCCCTCGCATAGTCGGAAACGGCAACGCGCGCATCCCTCACGCGACGGTGCGGTCGTCCCTCCTCACGCGATCCCCAACGACCGACGAGGCAACTCGTGCGTCTCCCGCGTTCGGCACCCGTGGGGGGCGAGCGCACGGCCGCACCTCCATCCGCCGTACAAACGAGCGAGGGGCGGCCCGGTGGGCCGCCCCTCGCATTCCACCACCGGCGAACCGGTGGTGCTATTGCACGGTCACTTCCGCGGTGTCCGCGAAGACCTTGGTGCCCGTGTTGAACTGGCCCACCACGCGCCCGTTGCCCACCGCGTTGCCGCGCACCGAGGCGATGCTGTCCGCCCGCGTGGAGGTGGGGCTCAGCACGGTCACGATCCCGGTGTCCAGCGACCGCCACGTGGGCCGCTGGACCGTCTTGTTGTTCCAGCGGTCGTAGCCAAAGCCCGTGAACATGCCCGTCCCGTTGACGGGGAGCGTGAGCGACGACGGGCTGATGGTGAAGCGAACCGGCACGCCCGCCAAGCCGATCATGCTGTCGGCGTCCTGTACGGATCCCGTCATGGCACGGATCGCGTTGACCCCCGCGGTCGTGCCCGGGGTGAACTTGATGGTGGCGACGCCCTGGGCGTTGGTCGTGGAGACGGCGGTGCTTCCGTGCATCCCCGCCGCGTTGGTGAACCGGCCATTGCCCTCGAAGACGGTCCACGTGACCTGGGCGTTGGCCACCGCGTTCTGGAACGCGTCGCGCACGGTCGCGTCAATGGGATTGGCCACCGTCTGGCCCACGGCGCCCATCTCGGGGAGGCTGCCGATCTGGATCCACCCCGGCGTGCTTCCCACCGACGTCGCCGTAAACGTGCCGAACACGATCTTGGCGCCCGTCGCGTTGTCCACGGCACGTGCCTCGAGCGTCTGGGCGTCACCGGCCCGGGGCCCCAGCGTCCAGTACTCCAGCGCCATGCCGTTGGCGTCCGTCACGTTGGCGCCGGCGAAGACCGAGCCGCCGCCCTGCACCACCCGGAAGTTGATGATCTGGCCGGGGACGGGCTGCCCGATGGAATCCAGGGCACGCACGGTCACCGGGTTCGCCAGCTCCTCGCCCGGGGCGCCCGTCTGCCCGTTGCCGGCAACGATCTCCAGCTTGGCGGTAATGCGGGGGCCGGCGGTCTGCGAAGGCGAGTCCCCGCACGAGGCGGCAAACACGGCCGCGAGAAGCACGCCCGCCGTACGGAGGCGGAGAAGCTGAAGCGCCATGGATTCATTACCGGGGAGAATCGTGGTGCCGCGGGAAGGAACGATTGCGGCGGTGCAACCCGTAATAATGCAGAATTGTGATGGCTAAGTCAAGTTATGCGTTCGCCTATCTCTTTTTCCAAAATAGGTTTATGCGGACCCATGGCCTGTTTGAGGCCGCGGCGTTTGCCGAAAATGCGCGAGAGGGGCTCCCGCACGGGAACCCCTCTCACGTCCAGGGACGGGCCCTCGCGGGCCCGTCCCTTACCCGTCAGACCGTGGCCATCTCGCGCGTCTCGCTGCGCGACCGGGTCAGCGGCAGCTCGAAGTCCGGGTGCTCCAGGTCCGCATCGGGCGCGTTCCAGTCGGTGAGCAGCGCCGTCGCGGCCGTGAGCGCCGTCAGGCCCAGGAAGAAGTCGCGGGCGCGGCGGTTCTCCGCGAAGCCCAGCACCCAGGGCAGGAACGGCAGCGCCATTCCGATCGCCACCTCCGCCGCGCCATGGCCCTTGAACGGCACCATGCGCTTGGCGCTGAGCGGGTAATCCGTCATCAGCGACAGCCCCAGGTATCCCGCGGCCAGTCCGTACGCCAGGTTCTCCGCGGTCTTCGGAAAGCCCAGCGCACGCGGGGCCGCCGCCGTCGCGGCCACCGTGGCGTAGTCCATCATCCCGTGCATCCGGCCGTTCATCGGTTTCTGCATTGCATCCCCTCCGGGTGAAAAGTTGGGCCCGGAACCGAGGCAATCCCCGTGCCCTTCCGGGAGCACGCAAAGAGCCGTCGCGCAAAGCGTTACCTTCACCGCCGCCCGTTCCTCCGGCCTCTGCCAAAACGAATCGGGCGGACGCGAAGTGCTCCGCGCCCGCCGCTGACTCCTTCCACCGTCCGTCCACCGTCAGCTGCTCTCGTCCTCCCACGACACTGGATCGCCGACGCGGATCTCTCCGTCGTCCAGCACCTCGGCAAAGGCGCCGCCGCTCCACGCGTCCTCGCGCATGGCGGCCTGCAAGCCGGGAAGCACCTCGTCCATCCGCTCGCAGGGGCGTGTCTCCCCGCGAATCCGTACCCGGCACGCGCCGATGCGCAGCACCCGCTCCCGCGTGCCGCGCAGGCGAATGCCGCGCAGCAGGAGGTTGGCGCGTCGTGCGGAGGGCGGCGCGCTGCCGCCGAGCCCCTCCATCAGCCGCTGCCACGCTTCTTCTTCGATGAGCGTCACCTGGCGGCGGCGTCCCTGGTCCGCGCTGCCCACCAGCCCGCGCCCGGCGACCAGCGTGCCCTGCCGCGCGGCGTCCATCACGCCGCGATGCGCGCGCTTGACCCAGATGGCCGCCAGCTCGCCCATGGCGGGGCCGCTCAGAAGCTCACCCCGACGGTGAGCGGCAGGGCACCGGCCATCCCTTCGCCTTCCAGCAGCTCGTGCGCGCGCACCTCGGCGAACACGCGCCCGCGGCCCACCGCCATCTCCACGCCGCCGCCCGTGTTCCACCCGGGGCCCACGCCCACGGCGATGCGCCACTGCGCCTCGACGGGCAGCGGCAGGAGCGCCAGGAGGGCGGCACAAAGAACCTTATTCACGGGAAGAACTCCGGGTAGAGCAGGGGGAATTCCAGAGATGCCGCTGCTACGCCAGCGCGGATCCAGAGTTTCGCATCAAGTACTTGCAGTTGAACGTCTTAGCACGATGCGGGATGTGGAGCGCATTTTCGCACTTTCGCACTTCCGCACTCCCGCACTCCCCGTCACCACGCGATGCCGTAGTCCTCGCCGTGATGGCTGCTTCCGCCCCAGAACGTGCCGTGCTCGCGGTCGAAGAAGATGGCGTTGATGGGGCCGGAGGTGCGCGCCTCGAACGTCAGGTCGTAGCCCATCCGCCGCAGTTCCGCGCGGGTCCAGTTCGGCACCGATTCCGCCAGCAGCATGCGTCCGGGCCGCGACTCGTGCCCGCCGAAGCTGCTGCGCATCTGGAAGCTGTTCATGTTGGGCGCCTCCACCGCCTGCTGCACGTTCATCCCGAACTCGTGGACGTTGAGGAAGAACTGGAGGAGGTTCTGGTCCTGCGAGTCGCCGCCCTGCACGGCGAAGGAGAGGTAGGGCTTGCCGTCGCGCAGCGCCATCGACGGCGTGAGCGTGACGCGCGGGTACTGCCCCGGGCGCAGCACGTTGTACGGCCCCTCCGCCGGGTCCAGCACGAAGCTCTGCATCCGCTGGCTCAACCCGATCCCCGTGTTGCCCGCGATCACGGCCGGCACCCACCCGCCGCTGGGGGTGATGCTGACCACCCACCCCTCCGCGTCCGCCGCCTGCACGGAGGTGGTGCCCAGGTAAAAACTTTCCTCGAAGTCCAGCGCGGCTCGCGGCGGGGCGGAGACGCTGTCCCCCGTCTGCCCGCGCCGGTTCCAGTCGCGCAGGTAGCGGGTGAACGGATTGGTCCCCCCCTGGAACGGATACGGGTCGCCCGGCGCGATGGACGGGTCGTTGCCGTCGGCGTTGATGAGCCGGCTGCGCTCGCGGGCGTACTCCTTGGAAAGCAGTCCGCGGATGGGCTCCTCCGGCGGCACGTAGGGATCGCCGTAGTAGAAGTCGCGGTCCGCGAAGGCCAGGTTCATGGCCTGGTAGAGCGTGTGGAGGTAGCGCGAGCTGTTGTAGCCCATGGACTTGAGGTCGAAGTTCTCCAGGATGTTCAGCGACTGCAGCATCGCCGGGCCCTGCGTCCAGTGGGTGAGCTTGTAGACGCGGACGCCGCGGTAGTCCGTCCACACCGGCTCCTCGATGCGTACCTGCCACCGCGCCAGGTCATCCAGGGTGATGAGCCCGCCCTGCTCCTGCACCCCCCGCACGAGCTCCCGCGCGATGTCGCCCCGATAGAAGCGCTCGTACGCCGCCATGATGGCCTCCTTGCGCGAGGCGCCGCGGGCCAGCGCCTGCGCCTCGGCCTCCACCAGCTGCCGCAGCGTGCGGGCGAGGTCCGGCTGGCGGAACACCTCGCCCGCGCGCGGCGCCTCGCGCTCCTGGCCGGCGTGCGGAAGCATCACGCCGCGCGAGTACGGCCACGCCCGCAGCCGCTCCCGGTTGGCGTGGATGCTGTTCGCCGTCTGCGCCTCGATGGGATAGCCGTC
>DATING010001467.1:0-2417 GCA_035474555.1 Longimicrobium sp.
CGCTTCGTACGTCACGCCGTCGCAGCCGGGGAGCCCCTTCCAGGACGAGAGCGACTACGACACCCGCGTGGGCGCCGACGTCCGCGCGCTGCTGGGCGGCAACCTCACGCTCTCGGCCACCATCAACCCCGACTTCGGGCAGGTGGAGCAGGACCCCGCGCAGGTGAACCTGAGCGCGTTCGAGAGCTTCTTCTCCGAGAAGCGCCCGTTCTTCGTGGAAGGGAGCGGCCTGCTGAGCTTTGGCGGATTGAACTGCATGACCTGCAGCAACACGAACGGGATGTCGCTGTTCTACTCGCGCCGCATCGGGCGCTCGCCGCAGGGCGGGCTGCCGGACGGGTACGCATACCGCGACGTGCCCGCCAACGCGCGCCTGCTCGCCGCCGCCAAGCTGACGGGACGGACGACGGGCGGATGGCAGATCGGCGCGCTGGAGGCGGTGACGGCGCGCGAGGTGGCCCGCGTGCGCAACCCGGACGGCACGGGGCAGGAGGTGGCCGTGGAGCCGTTCACCAACTACGTGATGGGCCGCGTGCGGCGCACGACGGCGGGCGGCAACCGCACCTGGGGATTGATGGCCACGAGCGTCGTCCGCCGCTTTGGCGAGGACGACGACCGGCTGCGCGGCTCGCTCGCCAGCCACGCGGAGGCCCTGGGCGCGGACTGGAACCTGTACTGGAAGAACCAGACGTACCGGCTGATGGGCAACGTGGCGTTCAGCAACGTGCAGGGCGACTCGCTGGCCATCGGCCGGCTGCAGCGCTCCAGCGCCCGCTACTTTCACCGCCCGGACCGGCAGTCCGGCGGCAACGGGCTGTTCAGCGATGGCTACGACCCGGGCGCCACGGGGCTGCGCGGCCACGGCGGCTACCTGCGGCTGAGCAAGGAATCCGGCGCGTGGACGTGGGAATCGCAGGTGAACTATCGCAGCCCGGGCTTCGAGGTCAACGACATGGCGTTCCTCACCCAGGCGGACTTCGTGTGGATGGGCGGCAACGTGGCCCGCGCGTGGCGGCAGCCGACGAAGCGGTACCGCTCCATCTACGTCTCCGCGGGCGCCCAGCAGCAGGTGAACTTCGACGGCGACCGCAACGACCTGCAGTTTCACCAGTACGAGGAGATCACCTTTCTGAACTACTGGAACCTGGGGCTGTACGCGCACGTGCGCCCCGAGGTGTACGCCGACCGCGCCACGTGGGGCGGCGCCGTGGTGCGGCGCCAGGCCAGCTGGTACATGCAGCCCAGCCTTTCCACGGATTCGCGCCGGCGGCTGGTGTTCGCCGTGGAGCCGGGCTTCGGGCGGGTGGCGGACGGGGGCGGATTCGTGGAGGCCAGCGCGAGCCTGCGGTACAAGCCCAGCACCAACGTGCAGCTGGCGTTCGGGCCGTCGTACAACTACAGCCTGAACAAGACGCAGTACGTGGCCAGCTTTGCCGACTCGCTGGCGACGGGCTTCTACGGCCGGCGCTCCGTGTTCGCCGAGCTGGAGCAGCACGTGGTGTCGCTGGACACGCGCGTCAACTGGACGTTCACCCCCAACCTGACGCTGGAGCTGTTCGCGCAGCCGTTCGTGGCCACGGGCGACTACCGCGACTACAAGGAGTTCGCCCGTCCGCGGTCCGCCGAGACGCGCGCGTTCACGGCGCAGGAGCTTGCGGTGGTGGAGCGCGCGGCAGACGGGCGGCCCACGCTGTACCGGCTGGACACGGACGGCGACCCGGCGGCGGACCAGGGCTTCCGCTTTGGCAACAACAACTTCAACGTGCGCTCCCTGCGCGGAAACGCCGTGCTGCGGTGGGAGTACCGGCCGGGCAGCACGCTCTTCTTCGTCTGGCAGCAGAACCGCAGCGGCAGCGAGGCGTACGGCGACTTCCAGCTGGGCCGTGACACGGGCGCCATCTTCGACTCGCGCCCGGACAACGTGTTCGTCATCAAGGCGACCTACTGGCTGGGCACCTGATCCGGTGCGGATGAACGTACGAGCCCCGCCCCGGACATCGTGCCGGGGCGGGGCTCGTTCGTTTCAGGTGGTATTCCTCGTCCGACAGGATTTGCGGGATACGCTTGCGCATTGTGGATGGAAGAGCATCTTTCGGGACGTAGCGATCCCGGCACGCGGCGCCGTCCGTACGCCCGCGCCGTGCCGGATCCAGACGCGTACGCGGCGGACGTTGCCCTCGCCGCGGTGCTTTCCCCATCCACACACCGGAGATTCCCATGCGCAAGCTGAAGCTGGACGTCGACGCGCTGCAGGTCGAGGAGTTCGCCACCGTAGAGCCCAGGGCCGCCGCGCAGGGGTCCGTGCGCGGGCACGACGAATCCTACTCGCAGTGCTACTGCCCGCAGAGCTACCAGGACCTGAGTTGCTACAGCAACTCGGCAGACGACGTGTGTGATTGCGTGATCACCACCAAGCT
>DATING010001468.1:0-7238 GCA_035474555.1 Longimicrobium sp.
TCTTCTCTTTTCTCTGCGGCTCCGCGTCTCTGCGTGAGACGGCAGTAAAAATCTGATGCAGCACGAACTTTGGAATCCGGCACGACTCGCGCTCGTTCGGAATGACGACGCGGAAGAGGCTCCCCGGGCGAAGGTCGATTCCCGGATTCCGACTCAGCCCGGCAGGGCAGCCAGCGCTCGGCCCAGTTCCCCGACGTCCAGGATCCGCGCATCCGGATTGCTCCGGAGCGCGGCGGATACGATCTCCTCCAGGCCGGGATCGATCCCGGGCGCGCGCTCCCGGAGCGGGACCGGAGACCCGACGAGGATCCGCGCCCGCAGCCGCGCCTCGTCGTCGCCGGGCTCCAGCTCAAAGGGGAGCCGGCCACTCGCCATCTCGTACAGCAGCACGCCGAGCGAGTACACGTCCGCGGCGGGATGCGTGGCCGTTGCGGGATGGAGAAGCTGCTCCGGCGCCGAGTACGCGAGCGTGCCGACGTCGTCCTCCTCCCACGAGGCACCCAGCGTCCCCCGCGACCCCACCCGCGCCGACACGCCGAAGTCGATCAGCCGCAGCGATCCATCCGCGGCGAACAGGACGTTGCTCGGCTTCAGGTCGCGGTGCACCATCCCCGCGGCGTGCACGTGCGCCACGGCATCCAGCAGCTGCGCGAAGACAGTCCGGCGCGCGTCCGGCGCCAGCGGCGTCTCGCCCGCCAGGCGGTCCGCCAGGGAGCCCCCCGGCGCGTACTCCAGGAGGAGGGCGGGGGGAGATTCCGTGCGGCCCGCGCACCCGATCACGTGGTGCGTCCCCCCGATGCGGGCGAGGAGCTCCCCCTCCCACTCGATGCGCCGCCGCAGGTCCGGCCGGTCGCCGGCGTCCGGACGTACCGTCTTGCGGGCGTACAGCGTGCCGTCTTCGCCGCGGACGAGCGTGACCTCGCTGCCGCCGGCGGTCGTGGCCAGCCGCCGCACGGCCGCGTACGGCAACGTCAGGTCAGCAGGAACTTCACCCGCGCCGCGCGGGCCAGGACGAACTCGTCGCCATCGGCCAGCACGTGGTGCTCCCCGCGTTCCAACGGCGCGCCGTTCAGCTCCGTGCCGTTCAGGCTGGAGTCGATCAGCATGTAGTGCTTGCCCTTGCGGATGATGGCGCAATGGTAGCGCGATACGACGGCGCCGGAGTCGCTGATCACCAGGTCGTTCTGCTCCCCCGCCCCCTCGCCCTGCGCCGCGCCGATGCGGAACACGTCCGCCTGCAGGGGGACGAGCTTTCCGCGCGCGACGCCGTCGACGACCTTGAGCAGCGCCTTGGGTGCGGCGGATGACGATCCCTCTTCCTTGCCGCGCGCCCGGCGCTCCTTGATGCCACGCCACGCCATCCAGAAGATGACGGCCGCCGAGAGGCCGAAGAACCCGCCCACGGACAGCAGCAGCCGGCGGAACTCCTTCGAACGCCGCTTCTCTGCCACGGCCGCGCGCAGGGAGAGCGCCTGCGGGTCGTCGGGCGAGGTGGCCAGCACGTCCTCCACGGCGCGGTCCGCCCGGTCCAGCTCGCCGGCATCGAAGGCGGCGTTGGCCTCACGGAGCTGCGCCCGCACCTGCTTCTGCGTCTCCGCGTCCGCCTCGCGCGCCTTGGCGGCCTCCTCCAGCTTCTTGGCCGCCTCCAGGTCCCGCCGCGCCTGGTCGTAGCCGCGCAGCGCCTCGCCGTCCGCCGGGTCGATGGCGCGCACCAGCCCCCACGCCATCAGCCGCTCCTCCGCGTTCTGCGCCGTCACCTGGCGGGTGAAGTCGCGGGCCCGCGCATCGCGCAGCAGCCGCGCCTTTTCCTCCGCCTGGATCTGCTCCGGCGTGGGCGCGGCCGGCTGCGCGGGCGCGGCCGGGGCGGGCGCGGCCTGCGCGGGCGCCGCCTGCGCGGGGGGCGGCGGGGGCGGATCGGCGCGCCGCCGGCCGAACGGCCACTGCGCGTCCGCGGGCTCCGCGGCGAACAGCAGCAACGCCGCGGCGGCGATCAGCGCCCTCATGCCACCTCCACCGGCGGCCCCGGATCGCCCGCGGGCGCATCCGCATCCGAATCGGAATCCGCATCGGCCGAAGCCGCGGCTGCCGCTTCGGCGCGGATGCGCTCCGCCTCCGCCGCCGTCTCCGCGCGGATCCGTCCCGCTTCCTCCGCCACCTCGTCCGGCGGGCCGGCCAGGACCGCGATCTCGTCCCCGTCCCGGACGATCCACACGGCCGATCCCGGCGTCACGTCTCCGGCGATGATGGAGCGCGACAGGTCCGAGATCACCAGCCGCTCCAGCGTGCGCTCCACGGGGCGCGCGCCGTACGCGGGATCGTACGCCCGCTCCGCCAGCAGGGCGACGGCCTCGTCCTCCGCCCGCAGCTCCGCGCCGTGCTCGTCCCGCAGCTGCGCGCCGATCCCCGCCAGGTGGTTGCGGACGATCTGCTCCAGCACCGGCATGGCCAGCTCGTTGAAGGGCACCACGCCGCTCAGCCGGTTGAACAATTCCGGGCGCAGGCTAGCCTCCACCACCTTCAGGATGATCTCCTTGCGCTGCTCCGCGTCCGCCGCGGCCGCATTGGCCTCGCGCACCCCCAGGTTGCTGGTGAGGAGGATGACCGTGTTGGTGAAGTCGCAGAAGCGCCCCTTGGCATCCGTCAGCCGTCCCTCGTCCAGCACGCCCAGCAGGATGTCGATGACCTCGGGATGCGCCTTTTCGATCTCGTCGAACAGGACGACGGAATGGGGATTCCGCCGCACCTGCTCCGTGAGGAAGCCGCCCTGGTCCGATCCCACCAGCCCCGGCCGCGAGCCGATGAGCCCGGATACGGAGTGCGATTCCTTGTACTCCGCCATGTCGATGCGGATGAGCGCCGTCTCGTCGTCGAACAGCGCCTCCGCCAGCGCCTTGGCCAGCTCCGTCTTGCCCACGCCCGTGGGGCCGACCAGCAGGTACGACGCGGGCTTCCGCTTCTTGCGCAGGTCCGCCCGCATCCGCCGGGCCGCATCGGACAGCGTGGCCACGGCATCCTCCTGGCCGTGCACGCGCCCGCCCAGCCGCTCCTCCAGCAGCAGCAGCCGGTCGCGCTCGCCCTCCATCATCCGCGACACGGGGACGCGCGCCCGCCGCGCCACCACCTCCGCCACGTCGATCGCCCGCACCTCGCGCGGCACAAGGAGCCCGGCCGCCTCCACGGCCTCCATCCGCCGCTGCAGGTCCGCCTGCTGCTCGTGCAGGTACTTGAGCGAGCCGTAGCGCAGCTCCGCCGCCCGCTCCACCTCGCCCGCGCGCTCGGCCGCGTCCAGCTGCGCCTCCTTCTCCGCCACGGCGGCCTGCGTGGCCGCCAGGGCGGTGGATGCCTCGCGCTCCTCCGCCCAGCGCGCCTCCAGGGCCTGCAGCTCCGCCTGGCGCTCCGCCACCTGCGCCTCCAGCCCCTGCCGGTCGCCGTTCTCCGCCGCGCCCAGCCGGTTGCGCAGGCGGGTGAGGTCGCGCTGCAGGCCGTCGATGGCATCGGGGCGGGACTCGTGCTGCGCGCGGATGCGGGCCGCCGCCTCGTCCAGCACGTCGAACGCCTTGTCGGGGAAAAAGCGGTCGCGCAGGTGCCGGCGGGCCAGCTTGACGGTGGTCCGCAGCGCCTCGTCGCTGATGCGCACCCCGTGATGCGCCTCGTAGCGCCCCCGCACGCCGTGCAGCATGGCCAGCACGTTCTCGTCGTCCGGCTCGTCCACGGCGATGCGCTCGAAGCGGCGGGCCAGCGCCCCGTCGCTCTCGATGCGCTCGCGGTACTCGTCGTGTGTGGTGGCGCCGATGGCCCGCAGCTCGCCCCGGGCCAGCGCGGGCTTGAGGATGTTGGCCGCGTCCATCCCCCCCGCGTTGCCGCCCGCGCCGACGAGGGTGTGCAGCTCGTCCAGGAAGAGGACCACGTCGTCCGCGCGCGACACCTCGTCCACCACGGCCTTGATGCGCTCCTCGAACTCGCCGCGGTACTTGGCGCCCGCCACGAGCCCCGTCAGGTCCAGCGCCAGCAGCCGCGCGTCGCGCAGCGACTCCGGCACGTCGCCGTCCACGATGCGCTGCGCCAACCCCTCCACGATGGCCGTCTTCCCCACCCCGGGGTCGCCCACGAGCACGGGATTGTTCTTCTGGCGCCGCAGCAGCGTACGGATGACGGCGCGGATCTCCTCGTCCCGCCCGACGACGGGCGAGAGCTTGCCCTCGCGCGCCGCCGCCGTCAGGTCGCGGCTGAAGCGCGCGAGCTGCCCCTCCGGCAGGGACGCGGCGTCCTCGCCCGCGGGCTGCATGGCGGCGGCGGCCTCCGCGGCGCGCAGCCGGTCCGGCGTCCATCCCGAGTCCCGCAGCGCGCTGCCGAACGGCGTCTCCGATGCCGCCGCGGCGAGGGCGACGTCCAGCGCTTCGACCGTGTGGACGCCGCGCCGGTCCGCCGCGGCAAAGGCGCGGTCCAGCAGGTCGCGCAGGGCCCGGCCGGCGATGGGCGTGCGCCCCGGCTCCAGCCGCGCGGCCCCCGCGTCCGTGCGGGCCACGGCGTCGCGCGCGGCCTGGGCGTTCAGGCCGAGCGGACCGGCGGCGCGGTGCAGGGGGCCGCCCGGGTCCAGCAGCACCGTGAGCAGGTGCGCGGGGTGGATGTACGCGATGGAGCCGCGCACGGCGTAGTCCCGTGCTCCCTCCAGGGCGGCCGCGACGTCCATCGCGAGGCGGTTCAGGTCCATTCCGTCCGGTCAGTCAGAAGAGTGTGTCACGCGCTCGTGCGGCGATCCCAGCGATCGACGGACGAAATCCGGCAAGGATCGCTCCCGGTGCTTCCCCCGCCCCGTTCTCAGCCTTCCGTGGACGGAACCGCGGATTCCGGACCCGGCGAAGCCAGGATTCCCGCGGCGACTTCGGGATTGACGGGGTACGGCGCTTCGCCGGGCAGCAGGCGCTGGGCAGCATCTAGATCCCCGGATTGGACCAGGCGACGGATGTCGTGCGACAGCGGGGTAACGTCCGTGATGCCCACGATCCACTCGTCCACGTAGCGCCGCACGGCCTCGCCGCGGAGGCCGATCTGGATCGCCCGGAAGGGGAGCGGCTGGAGGGCGAGGTCGCGCTCCGGGTCCCACTGGATCACGATGTCCGTCGCCCGGCTCCGGTCGCGCCACTCCGCCTCGGAATACGGGAGAGCCGCGTCGTAGTGTGAGAGGTTGGCGTGGACCAGCGCCCAATCGAATCCCTCACGTGAGATGTCGATCGCGAGGATTCGCTTCTGCCCCTCGTCCTTGAACCCCCATCCGGCGCGGTACATCATCCACAGGAACGACGGCTTGATCCAGGTCATCCGCTCCATCTTGAACGGCGGCGACACGAACGTCCCTCGCCGCAGCGCCGCCTCCGCGATCCCATCCGAATAGGCCTGGTAGACACGAATGGAATCCGGCCCGTATGCCGCGCGGATCTCCCTGTATCCGGGCTTCTCGTCAGCGGATCTCATGTGTCCAAGCAGCCCGTCTTCGCGCGTGGTCACGGAAGCTCCGCGCCTTGGTGAAGCCACTCCAGGAGGTCGGGACTGACCTCGATGAATTCGTCCGGATCCATGCTTCCCTGGTCCACGATGTAAACGGTCGCCGAGCCATCCAGCGCGATGAGGATGGACCGCCCGCCGCTGTCGTCGCCGATGGCCAGGAACCCCGGCGCGTACGCCCGGACCTCGAACGTCTCGTTCCGCTCGGCGAGGTCCTCCGCGGAGTACAGCAGCAGGCCCTTGTCCGTCGTGAAGCCGTTGCACTCCCGCAGTACCTCAGCGTAGAAGCCGGGGAACTCCAAGCCGAGCGACTCCGCGGACGCCCGGATCTGGTCTTCGGAAGCACCAGGACTGCGACCAATCTGCGGTACGGGCGTCACTTCCTCGCTCCACTCCACGAACTCATCAGTCAAAAACAGGCTCTAGCGGTTCAAAGATCGCGGGAAGCGGTTCGTATCCTGGACCAAGCAGCTGCTTCACGCGCTGCCCCGTGCACTGCTCAATCAGTTCGCCCAGCGTCCCTGGTCCCTTCCGAACCGCGAGCAGTTTCGGACTGATGCTGTAGATACGGTATTCGTGTTCTGCCGTCTGATCCCCAGCATCCCATGCCAGCGTCCCCCCGGTCTCGGTGATTGCAAAAGGGATCAGACGAGAGATGAGCTCAGGACTCCCATCGGGCTCGTACTCGAAATACTCGTCCTCCACGCCTTCACGGAGCATGTCGGCCAATTCCTCGGACCGAACGGCAAGCGAGTCGGGGTGCTTCGGCTCCTCGAACGGCGGTTCCATGGGCACGTAGACAATGAGGAGCCCGCACAAGCGCCCGTACCCGTATTCCTTGGCGAACTCCCGGTACGACCGGGGAAGGCTGAACCCCGGATGCAACTGCAATTGCTGCAACGCCTCCTCCGAAGGCCGAAGCGCAGGAGGTGCGAGTAGTTCCAAATGAGGAAGTGGATGACCCTTTGACATAAGCCGCTCTGCCTGCTTCACCAGTGATATTCAGGGACAGCACCGAACCCGCTGCCGTAGACCGTTGAGCACGTTCGCGTCGACAACAACCCGCCCATTCTGATCGACGGCGTACATCGAGATGGAATGGGGGGTAAGCGTCGATCCCTGGTAACTCGCGGCTACAATCATGTCGACTGTATTTCCGGCAGCAACGTGCCGGCGGATCTGCCCCTCGAGCTTGCTCATTCCGGGGTGGTTTGCGCCGTCCGTGAGTGCCACGAGATTCCGTGGATCGCTTCCGCTTCCACCGAACGTGTCTGCGATCAGGTGGCTCCGCTGCTGATGGTGCGGATGCTGTCCGCCAACCCACCCGGGAGGATTGAAGGTGGGCGGTGACGTATCCGTCGGCCGGAGGTCGCTCGGCGTCAACTGCACATACGCACCCTGCGGCCGCCCAAGGCTATCAACCGGGTCATACTCAGGCGCAGGGCTGAGTCCGTAGGGATCGACCCACGCCACAGGATCCTTCACGTACCCGTGCGGATGCCCCCCTCCGTTCAACCCGATCGGGTCCGCCTGCGTGTAGCCGCGCAGCTCGGGGTCGTAGTAGCGGAAGCGGTTGTAGCACAGGCCCGTCTCCGCGTCCTCGTACTGGCCGGGGAAGCGGAGGCGCACCTCGTCCGTGCCGCCGCCGGCAGCCGTCCGCGTGCGCGTCGCGTCGCCCCAGGCGCCGAAATCGGCCTCCCAGGCGATGGTGCCGGCGCGCGAGTAGGCGGTGCGGG
>DATING010001469.1:0-3312 GCA_035474555.1 Longimicrobium sp.
GGGACGGGTGCCGGGGCCAAGGCAGGGAGCCGGCAGTCCGCGCAGGCGGACTTCGTGTAGTCGTTGCGGCGAATTCATTCGCTCTGCCCCGGCGGGACCCGGTTCCGGCGAAAAGGCGGGCGATGAAGGCGGATGTTAGTCGGCGATGCGACCTCCCGGACCCGGCGACTGAAGTCGCGGCACCGAAAACGTGATGTCGGCCTTCGCCGACGGGTCCGTTGGGGGACGGGTGCCGGGGCCAAGGCAGGGAGCCGGCAGTCCGCGCAGGCGGACTTCGTGTAGTCGTTGCGGCGAATTCATTCGCTCTGCCCCGGCGGGAACGAGGTCCCGGCGAAGACCAGCACCTCGGACGGTTCCCCGGCCTGACGGAATCCGTCCCATCCGCCACCCGCGTATGCCCATACGGGCCGTTGCGTGAGGGATGCGCGCCCGCAGGGCCGAGACCCCGAAGCGGACGGCACAGCCGTATCGTGCCGGCTGCGCAGGGGGCTCGGCGCCGTTGGGCACAGTTCTATCGTGCCCTACGGCGCGCGCAGCCCGGCCCGGAGCGAAGCGGAGGGACACGCCCAAACCATGCAGCGTCATCCATGATCTTCCGTACTCCGCTCCCCATCGTGCCGCCCGAATCCGCGCCCGAGGACATCCGCCTGTCGGAGGTGATCTCGGCGCTGTCGTACGCGCTGGACCTGACGGAGGGGCAGCCGGAGGGGCACTCGGTGCGCACCTGCCTGATCGGGATGCGCATCGGGCGCGAGATCGGGCTGGACGCGGACGCGCGCTCGTCGCTGTTCTACGCGCTGCTGCTCAAGGACGCCGGCTGCTCCGCCAACGCCGCCGCCACCTGCGAGTTGTTCGGCGCGGACGACCAGGTGGTCAAGCGGACGTGGAAGACCACGGACTGGGCCGGCCGCTGGCAGTCGTTCGTGCACGTGGCCCGCAACGTCCGCCCGGGCGCCGGCCTGGTGGCCAAGGCCAGGCAGATCGCGGGGTTCGCGGGCGCGGGCGCCGTGGGCACGGAGCTGGTGCGCACCCGCTGCGACCGTGGCGCCGACATCGCCCGCATGCTGGAGATGACGGACGATACGGCCGCCGCCATCCGCGCCCTGGACGAGCACTGGGACGGCCGCGGCGTGCCCCTGGGGCTGCGGGGCGAGGAGATCCCCCTGCTGGCGCGCATCGCCTGCCTGGCCCAGACCGCGGAGATCTTCCATTCCGTCTACGGGCTGCAGGGGGCGCTGGCCATGGCCCGGGAGCGCTCCGGCCGGTGGTTCGATCCCGGCCTGGTGCGCGCCCTGGTCTCCCTTCGCGCCGACAGTGCCTTCTGGGCCGCCCTCTCGTTCGACGACCTGCGCGCGAGCACGGCCGCCCTGGAGCCGGCGGACCGCGTGCTCACGGCCGACGGCGAGCGGCTGGACCGCATCGCCTACGCGTTCGCCCGCGTGATCGACGCCAAGTCGCCCTACACCTACCGGCATTCCGAGGGGGTGGCGCTGTACGCGGACGCCATTGGCCGCACGCTGGGCTTTACGCCGGAGGCGCTGCGGGACCTGCGCCGCGCCGCCCTGCTGCACGACGTGGGCAAGCTGGGCGTTTCCAACCGCATTCTGGATAAACCGGAAAAACTGACGGAAGAGGAGTATGCCGTCGTCAAGCGGCACCCGGAGCACACCTACCAGATCCTGGCGCGTGTGGCGAGGTTCCGGGAGCTGGCGGATACGGCGGCCTCGCACCACGAGCGGATGGACGGCCGGGGCTACCACCGCGGCCTTCCCGCGGGCGGGCTTCCCACCGCCGCGCGGATACTGGCCGTGGCCGACGTGTGCGACGCGCTCTCGGCCGAGCGGCCCTACCGCGGCGCCATGCCGCGCGAGCGCGTGCTGCAGATCATGCGGGCCGACGCAGGGCCGGGGTTGTGCCCCGAATGCTTCGTGGGGCTGGAGCAGGCGCTGGAGGACCGGCCGGACCTGGGGCTGCAGCCCCCCGCGGCCGCCCCGGAGAATGGAAATCTTTAGGACGCAATCGGTGCGCGGGAGGCCGCTCGCCGCGGGCGCACGGAGAGGGCTGTACACGCAGGCGTACGATTCATGCATGTACGGTGCGTCGGAAGGTGGATGTAGCAGCGCTAAGTGCAAATGCACGAGCAGGTTGGGCGGGAACCGGGCAGGAGCGGGAGGGTACCGTTCCCCGGCTCCGCACAGGAAGCGGGTTCGCACGGGCACCGTTGCCACATCGTGACGCACCCACCGCGCACCGCCGTCTTGACAGCGGCAGGAGCGGCCTGCACCTTACCGACGAACCCTGCCACGGGGCTCGCACCGGTCCGGTCAGCGTGCTCAGCGAACTGCCTCCGTCATGCGCCTTTCGCCGGCGTATGACGGAGTTTCGATCTAACGTTCGCTCGCACGGTCAGAAACGGGGGGGACCACGCGTTACCCTTCCGGAGCGGGGAATCAGTTGTACCCCACCGCGCCCTGCGGGCGCACTTCGTTGATCCACGGGGAGGAGGGCATGTTCAAAAAGCTGGTGGCGTCCGAAGGCCGTAAGGGCCTGGGTTTCTGGTCGCCGACAAACATGGTGATCTCCGGGATCCTGCACGTGGTCCTGATCGTC
Organism: Longimicrobium sp.; assembly: GCA_035474555.1. Classification (GTDB taxonomy): domain Bacteria; phylum Gemmatimonadota; class Gemmatimonadetes; order Longimicrobiales; family Longimicrobiaceae; genus Longimicrobium. The sequence goes on from DATING010001469.1 coordinate 2,611, forward strand.
GGCCTGGTGGCCGCCGCAAAGGGCGAGCAGGCCCGGAGAGAGCGGGGCGAGGAGCTCGTCGATTTCGTAGAGATCGAGGAGGAAAAGCCCAAGGAGCCCGAGCCTCCCAAGCCCGAGGAGCCGGAGCCGCCGCCACCGCCCCCGGAGCCGGAGTCGCCTCCGCCGGTCGCGAAGGGCTTCCAGACCATCGTGCCCCCCGAAGAGCCGCCCGCGACCATCGCGCCGCCCCCGACCAACGAGGTGGCCGTGAACCCCGAGGACTTCTCGGGCGTGGGCAAGGAAGGCGGCGTGGCCAAGGGCGTGGAAGACGGCGTGCAGCAGAGCACCGTGGAGCGCACCACCCCGCCCGAAGAGGGCACGTACGAGCTGTCGGCGGTAGAGGAGCAGCCGCGGCCCACCAACCTGGCGGACCTGCGGCGCCAGCTGGAGCGCAACTACCCGCCCCTGCTGCGCGACGCCCGCGTAACGGGCACGGTGCAGGTGCGCATGCGCGTGACGCCCGACGGCACGGTGGACGCGAACAGCATCACCATCACCAGCTCGTCGCACGAGCAGTTCAACGACCCCACCATCCGGTCGGTGCAGCGCCTGCGCTTTCGCCCGGCCAAGGTGAACGGCCGTCCCGTGGCGGTGTGGGTGGAGCTGCCCATCCAGTGGCAGGTGAGCTGAGGCGGCGGTACAGGTGGTAAAGGCGCCGCGCGG
>DATING010001470.1:0-4576 GCA_035474555.1 Longimicrobium sp.
CACCAGGCCGATCCCCGTCGCCAGGCCGTCCAGCCCGTCGATCAGGTTGAACGCGTTGGTGATGCCCACGATCCACAGGATCGTAAAGGGCAGCGACAGCACGCCCAGCTCCAGCGCCGCCCCCGCGAACGACAATTCCTCCACGCGAAAGCCGAAGCCGTACGCCACCACGGCCGCCGTGCACTGGGCCAGCAGCTTCGCGGCGGGCCGCAGGTCGTACAGGTCGTCCAGCAGCCCGGCCGCGAACAGCAGCCACCCCGCCGCCAGCAGTCCCAGGAAGAAGTTCTCCGGCACGCCCTCCGACGTCGGGATGCCGCCGGGCGCCAGGAGCGCGGTCGCGAGCGCGGTCGCGAGCGCCGCCGTCGTCGCCACCACCACGGCGATGCCGCCCATGCGCGGCACCCGCGGCGCGTGCGGATCCGCCGACGGCCGCACGTGCCCGTACACGCCACGCGCGGTCACCACCCGCACGACGACGGGCGTCACGACCAGTGCCATGAGCACGGCCACGCCGAAGACGGTAAGGATCAGCACGGGGAGGGTTCGGACGGGGTCCGGGGGAGGATGCAAGCGCCGGTTGCGCCACGCGGTGCGCAAACCGATTCCAGCTATGCGTTTAGGATAGCCTGTGCGTCAGGTCCGGTCAAGTCTGATCCACCAGCACGTATCACATTTATGCAGATGTTTGCACCCGCCGGAACGCCTGTTTTCAGCATGAATACGGGATATTGCGGATCGGCGTCGGGGGCAAGTCCACACTCCACCATGGACTTGCATGCCGCCGTGGAAACGGGTCGCCGCTCAATCCGATTGGATGGACGGACGATCGCCGTTTCACCGTCGATACAACCGGATGGGTCACGGCGGGGTGAGAAGCGCGCCCGCCCGTTACATGCTTTCGTACGCGGGCGATCCCCCTCGTGGATTTACACCTGGCGCCGGAAGGTCGCCGTTCCGGGGATTCACATCGGTCAGAACAGCTCCTCCAGCGACTCGTCCTGCACCAGGTGGCGGAGGGCCTTGGCCAGCAGCGGCGCGACGGAGACGACGCGCAGGATGCCGCGCGGGTCCTCGCGCGGGGGGACGGTGTCCGTGACGAAGACCCGCTCCACGCCCGCGTCCGCCAGCCGCTCCAGGGCGTTGCGCATCAGCAGGGCGTGCGTCGCCGCGACGAGGAATCCCGTCGCACCGGCATCGCGCAGGGCGCGGACGCTGTCCACCAGCGTGCCCCCCGTGGCGATCATGTCGTCGATGATCACGCAGGTGCACCCCTGCACCTCGCCCACCAGGTGCGTCACGTGCGTCTCCGTGCCGCTTTCCCGGCGCTTGTGCAGCACGGCAAGGGGCACGTCCAGCCGCGTCGCGTACTCCGTGGCCAGCTTTACACGGCCGGCGTCCGGCGCCACCACCACGGCGTTCGGCGGCAGCTCCGGCTTGAGCGCCGCGCAGAGCGTGGGGACGGCCGTGAGCGTATCGAACGGGCCGGGAAAGAAGCCCTCGATCTGGTCCGTGTGCAGGTCCAGCGTGACCACGTGGTCGATGTCCGTGGCGCGCATCAGCAGCGACACCATGCTGGCGGTGATGGGCTCGCGCCGGCCGTGGCGCTTGTCCGCGCGCGCGTAGCCGAAGTAGGGGAGGACGGCGTGGATGCGCCCCGCCGCCGCCCGCCGGCACGCATCGGCAAAGACGAGCAGCTCCATGACGTTGTCGTTCACGGGCGGGCAGGTGGGCTGCAGCAGGTAGACGTCCTTTCCGCGCACCGACTCCAGCACGTGCACGGTGGTCTCCCCGTCCGGAAAGCGCTCCACGTGGCAGCGGCCCAGGGGCACGCCCAGCGCGTCCGAGACCGCCTGCGCCAGCGCCGGGTTGCCGCTCCCGGCGAACAGGATGTACTGGGCCATGACGAGAAAGGAAGGTGCGAAAGGTGGATGCGGATCACGCCATGCCGGCGGCGGGCGGCAAGATGCGGCATCGCCACCATGCAACGCAAACGGCCGGCGCGCATCCTCGCGCACCGGCCGCCATCGCAGGGCACCCCGGACTCACTTGTGCATGCGGCTGATGCGCACGGTACCCGTCCGGCGGTCCACCATCAGCTCCGCGTTGTAGGGGCGGCCACGCAGGTCCAGCGAGACGTGCCACCGCGCGGCGATGACCGTGTCCGTATCCCCGTCCCGCTCCACCATCGGAACGAGCAACGCCGTCATGGCCGCCGCCGTGTCCGAGGGCAGCAGCCCCGTCTCCTCTCCCGCCGAGCCGAGCATCGTCACCGCCAGGCCGACGAGCGCGCAGCGGTCCTCCACGGTAAAGGAGTCCGGCGGGACGGCCGTGACCTGGATGCGCGCCGGCCCGCACGGCTCCCGCGGGGCGTCCGCCACGTCCTCCGCGACCTCCTTCTCCGGGGATCCGCACGCCAGCGGAAGAAGGGCACTCATCGCGACAAACAGCGCACGCCGGCGCATACTCGTCAATCCTCTCGATGCGGACGGCGCACGGGCCGTTTTCGGCGGACACGGACCGGTTTCGGCGGAACGGAGCGGCAAGATGCACGGTCGCGCGCCGCGGTGAAAGCCCCTCCACGCGGCGAACGGAAAACGCGATCCCGGCGGCGGACCTGGGTCCGCCGCCGGGATCGCCATCGTTCTCCCTGGGCTCGGCCGTGAATGTCAGCCCGCGATGACCAGCCCGGGGAGGTATACGCGCTCCAGCCCGCCCACCACCTGCTCCAGTTCGTGCTCGTCCAGCTCCGCCCCGACGAGCGCGGGAACGGGGATGGCAGCGGGCGCGGGCAGGGCCGCGGAAGGCGGTGGCGGATGGGCGGTACGCACGGGAGGGCTCATGCTACCACGAGCCGCAGGTTTCCGTGTCGCCCCCGCCGGCCACCAGGTCCAGGTCCTCCTCGTCCAGCTCGCCCTTTCCACCCACGGCGGGAAGCACGATCAGCGCGTCCAGCTCCCGCGGCCGCTCGATGAACTTGATGCGGTAGTTGTGCGGCAGGATCACACCGAACGTCATGCGGATGGCCGCCGCGGGATCGGCCAGCAGCCGGCCGCGGAAGTCACGGTCCGTGGCCGCGCGCTCGAGGACCTCCCGGAGGAGGTCGTCGTTCTTCTTCTTGGACATCGTGCAGTCCTTATGCACAGGATGAAACCGGGGGGACCCGCCACCCATGGGGCAACTCGGATGCCGCATCTACCGGGGCCGGAAACCCGCGCGGATGCTGATTTCCTCATCCTAAACAGGACGGAACGATCGCGCTCCCGCTCTACCCGGTAGCGCCCCGCCTCTACTGCGTGCCGGCCCCGTCCTGCCGCGGCAGGTGCGGCTGGTGGAACGCCAGCAGGTACGCCTTCATCTGCGGCTCGCGGTCGGGCTCGTGCACGAGCTTGATGCAGTTCACCCGGCGCGCCAGAAGGCTGGGCCACAGCTCGTGGCGCAGCGTCAGCAGCTCGTACCCGGGCCAGGCCAGCAGCGCATCGCGGCGCTCCGGCTCGCACAGCCCCCGCGCGGCCAGGGCGTCCAGGAACGCCTGCTCGGCCACCCGCCCGCGGATCTGCGCGTGCCGCTCCAGCGTGTACTCCACCCCCAGGCGCGGAAGCAGGGCGCCCTCCAGCACGTCCAGGTGCAGCATCCCCACTTCCGGCGCACCCGCGTCGCGCATGGCGGCCACCACCTCCGCGGCCATGCGCCCCTGGTCCTCGGGCCATCCCACCTCGTTCAGCAGCCCGGGGACCGCCGCGCCGGGCACGCGCGACAGGTACACCCGGACGGCCTGCCGCGGGCGCGAGAGCATCACCCCCGCGTACGGCACGGCGGCGCCGGGGGGACGGCGGTCCAGCACGCCCCGCAGCCGCGAGCGGGTGTCCGGGTCCATGGCGTTCGGCGCCAGGGGATGGATGACCCGCGCGACCAGATCCAGCACCGCCTCCGTCCCCATGGCCGCCGTGGCGTCGTCGTGGAAGGCGATGAAGACGGAGGGCTGCGGCAGGGGCGGCGCGCCGGGGAGGCCGGGATCGTCCAGGTCCAGCTCCAGCCACAGGTGCCGCACGAGGGACCAGGCGGGGTCCCCGCCGTCCAGCCACGCGCGGCAGAAGTCCGCCACGGCCCTCCACGCGGGCCCGCGGGCCAGCAAGCGCGCGGGGTTCACCCCCGGATTGCGGCCGGCCAGGATCTCCGCCCCCTCGCGCTCCACGCGAAAGATCAGGTCCACGGGCTCCGGTCCGGCCAGCAGGCGGCACTCCAGGTACGCCGCGCGCGTGAGCGCGGCGGGAATGCGCCCGGCCACCTGCAGCACACGGTCGCGCGCGGCGGGCGGCACCAGCACCGGCGGGACGTGGCGTGAGGCCAGCCCGAGCGTCCCCGCCAGGGGATAGCGTCCCACGCCGCGCGGGCGGGGCTCGGCGGCTACCGGCACGCGCACCTCCCGCTCGCCCGCAACAGAAAATTGGTTGGGCCTGAAATACGCGCTCCTAGACCGTTGACACGTGGGCGATCGCTCCCTATCCTATCATACGCTTCAGGACGCAAATCAGACAACATCGATCCTTCCCCATCCGCGTTCGGCTTCTCGACTGCC
>DATING010001471.1:0-3432 GCA_035474555.1 Longimicrobium sp.
GCGCGACCGCGTCGCCGCCCACGAAGGCGCGGCGCAGGGTGCCCAGCACCCCCTCCGGACCACCGCGCACCTCCTCCACGATGCGGCGCATCAGCGCCGGCACGGCGTGCAGCACGGTGCACCCGGCCAGGTCCTCCACCAGCCGCGGCACGTCCGGCACCCGGTCGCGCGGCACCAGCCGCACGCTGCCGCCGCCCAGCAGGGGGAGCAGTGTCTCGAACAGCCAGATGTCGAAGGCAAAGGAGGCCAGCGAGGGCACGCGGTCGCCGGCACCGAACCCGAACGCCTCGCCCGCCACGGCCAGCGTGGCGCCGACGCTCGCGTGCGGCACGCGCACACCCTTGGGACGGCCGGTGGAGCCGGAGGTGTAGATCACGTACGCCAGGTGTCCGGGCTCCAGCCCGCCGCGCTCCGGGTCCGTCTCCGGGAGCGAGGCCCACGCCGGCGCCGTGGTGTCCAGTTCGAGCATCGGGACGTCCGCGCTCCGGACACGATCACGCAGGTGCGTCTGCACAAGCACCGCCGCCGGGGCGCTGTCGGCCAGCATGTACGCCAGGCGCTCCGCCGGGTAGCCCGGGTCCAGCGGCACGTACGCGCCCCCGGCCTTGAGGATGCCCAGCACCCCCACCACCATCTCCAGGCCCCGCTCCACGCAGATCCCCACCCGCGTTTCCGGGCCCACGCCCAGCGAGCGGAGGTGGTGCGCCAGCCGATTGGCCCGCGTGTTCAGCTCCCCGTAGCTCAGCGTCTCGTCTTCGAAGACGAGCGCCTCCGCGCCGGGCGTGCGCTCCACCTGGGCCTGGAAGAGCTCGTGGACGCACGCGCCGGCCGGGCGGTCGGCTCCGGTGGCGTTCCATTCCTCCACCACCCGGCGCCGCTCGGCCGCGGAAAGCAGCTCCAGCCGGTCCACCGGCATCGAGTCGTCGGCGGCCATCGCCTGGAGCACCCGGAGGAGGTACCCCACGTACCGCTCCACCGTCACCCGGTCGAAGAGCGCGGTGGCGTAGGTCGCTTCGCCCGTGATCCGCCCGCCGCTCGGCGCCAGGCTCAGCATCAGGTCGAATGCGGCTGCCTCCTCCTCCACGTCGAGCGGCGCCGCGGCGATGCCCGGCAGCTCCAGCTCGCCGCCGGTCATCTCCTGCCACGCCAGCGCCACCTGGAAGATGGGCGTGTGCGACAGGCTGCGTGCCGGCCGCACCCGCTCCACCACCTGCTCGAAGGGGAAGTCCTGGTTCTGCTGCGCCTCCAGCGCCCGCTCGCGCACGCGTCCCAGCAGCTCCGCCACCGTGGGCGCGCCCGACAGCTCCACCCGCAGCGCCAGCGTATTGACGAAGAACCCGATCAGCCCCTCGATCTCGCGGCTTCCGCGGCCCGCCGACGCCGTGCCCACCACCACGTCGTCCTGGCCGGACAGCCGGGCGAGCACGGTCGCCCACCCCGCCAGCAGCGTCATGAACGGCGTGGTCCCATGCCGCTGCGACAGCGTCCGGAGCGCCGCGGTCAACGCCTCGTCCAGCTCCACCTTTACCGACGCACCGGCGAAGTCCTGCCGCGCCGGGCGCGGGCGGTCCGTCGGCAGCTCCAGCAGTTCCGGCGCGCCGGCAAGCGTCTCGGTCCAGTACTCCGCCTGCGCCTCCACGGCGTGGCTGCTCACCCAGCGCCGGTGCCACACGGCGTAGTCCGCGTACTGCACGGGGAGCGGCGGCAGCGGGTCTGCCTCGCCACGCGAGAACGCGGTGTAGAGCACCCCCAGCTCCCGCGCCAGCACCCCGATCGACCACCCGTCGCTCACCACGTGGTGCATGGTCAGCAGCAGCGCGTGATCGTCCGGGCCCATCCGCACCAGCCGGCCACGCACCAGCGGCCCCGCCGCCAGGTCGAACGGCGCCGTGAGCTCCTCCGCCGCCAGGCGCCGCAGCTCACCCTCGACGTCCGCGCACCCGGTGAGGTCGTGGTCCCGCAGGGTGAAGCCGTGCGCGTCCGCCGGCGCGATCCGCTGCTCCGGCTCGCCCTGCACCGCGGGGAAGGTCGTACGCAGCGACTCGTGGCGCGCCACGATCCGCTCCAGCCCCCGCGCAAGGGCGGTGCGATCGAGCTCGCCGCGCAGCCGCACCCGCCACGCCACGTGGTACGCCGCGCCCGCGCCTTCCATCTGGTCGATGAACCACTGCCGCTGCTGCGAAAAGGACAGCGGCAGCGGCGACCCGTCGCGCGGCACCGGCACCAGCGGGGGGGCTCCGGCGCCGCCGGGCGTCTCCGCCCGGAGCGCCTCCACCCGGCCCACCAGCTCCGCCAGCATCGGCGCCTCGAACACCGCCCGCAGCGGCAGCTCGGTCCGGAACGCCTGCCGCACCCGCGAGACCAGCTGCGTGGCGAGCAGGGAGTGCCCGCCCAGCTCGAAGAAGTTGTCCTCCCCGCCGACGCGCTCCACGCCCAGCACCTCCGCCCAGATCGCCGCCATCCGCTCCTCGGCCGGCGTGCGGGGCGCCACGTACGTCCCGCGCGAGCCGGGCGTGTCGGGCGCGGGGAGCGCCCCGCGGTCCACCTTGCCGTTGGGGGTGACGGGGAACGACTCCAGCACCACGAAGGCGCTCGGCACCATGTACTCCGGCAGCCGTGCGCGCGCCGCCTCGCGAAGCGCGGGGACCAGCGCGCGCATGCGGCGGCCCCACTGCGGGTCGTTGGCGTAGCTCTCCCACGGCCGCTCCGCATCCACCGCCGCGGGGAAGCGCGCGAGAGTGGTGGCCGGGACAGGGGCGGCCGGTTGGACGAGCACGTCCAGCGTGCCGGGCGCGCCGGGGCGCACCTCCACGGCACGACCCATCTCCTCGCCCAGCGCGAACAAGGCCTCGGGAGCGATCCCGCCCGCGTCCCGGGCCACAAGCGCGCGCACGGCCGCCGCGTCCGTCGCTTCACGACCGGCCGATACCAGCGCGTACGCGCGAACGTGCTCGCGGACCCGCGCGTCGGGCACGCCGCGGACGAGCAGCGCCGACGCGCTCCCCTCCGCCAGCGCCCGCAGGCCCTCCGCGTCTTCCCCGCCCCACGCGCGGACGACCGGGTCCGCCGAGGCTGCAAGGTCGGCGTCCAGGTGCAGCACGACGTCGTAGCGGAAGCGGGAGACCTCGTTGTCGTACTCCCCCCGCTTCACCTGCACCTCGACGCGGCCGAGGCGGGGCATCCGCGCCCGCACCGCTTCGAACAGCGCCGGATCCAGCAGCAGCTCCTGCTCCTCCGCCATCCCGCGCCGCACGCGTTCCCCCAGCCGCTCGGCGGGAAGGTCGGCGGACGCACGGGCGAGCTCCACCGAGGCGTGGAAGGCCCCCGCCAGCGGCAAGCTGCGCACGTCACCCAGGAAGATCCGCCCGCCCGGCCGCAGCGCCGCGGCCCCGCCCTCCAGCACGCGCAGCAGGTAGTCCACGTCCGGGAAGT